>JAPLSK010000169.1 GCA_026398675.1 bacterium
GTTCTCAACCTGGACCCTCACCCCCATCCCGTCGGCGCGCCGCTCCCACAGGGAGAGGGGGGCGCTACCGGCTGACGACCAGCCGCCGCGTCAACGACCCCGCGCTCGTTTCCAGGCGGTAGAGGTAAACACCGCTGGGCACATCGGCGCAGGACCAGGCGACCTCGTGACGCCCGGCGGTCAGCTCCGAGTCAACGAGCGTCGCCACCCGCCGGCACGAGAGGTCGTACTCCGACAGTACAACGCGGCCGTCGGCGGTCAGGGAGTAAGTGAAGTTGACAACATCCCCCGACGGGCTGGGGTAGGCGGCGTAGAGGGCGAGCTCGGGCGTTTCACCGGGGATGGTGATCGCCTCCGTGGGGCCGAAGCGGGAGACCGACCCGTCGGCCTCGGTGACCTCCAGCCAGTAGGAATAACTCTCGCCGGGCTCCACGTCGCGGTCGAGGTATCTCGATGAATCGCCGGGCAGAACGCCGGAAATGATCTCCGGCTCGCCCTCACCCCGCAGGACGCGCACCCCGGCCGGTTCCCCGCCCGAGAGGCGCCAGTTTACGAGAATTCCCTCGTCGGTCGCACCCGCGCCGAAGTCGGCGACGTCCACCCCGCCGCCCAGGTCCACGTCGAAGTACCAGTCCAGCTCCTCGGCCCAGTATTCCCCGCCCTGGTCGTCCAGCGATTTCACCCGCCAGTAGATGCGGTCCCCGTCCTCTAGGCCGCCGGATAACGTATATTCCGACTCTTCAATATCCGTGATTTCATTATAGGTGTTGAAATCCGGGTCTTCGCCCCACCAGAGGGTGTAGCTTTCGAGCCCGTCGAGGTCGTGGTCCTCCCAGTCAAACGTGAAGGGGAATTCGTATATCGTATCACCTTTTCCGGGGCTAAGCAGGTGAAAACGGTTGGGTTTATACCAAGCAAGTTTCAAATCATTATTGCTCCCGTCGTAATACGAAATATACGAATTATCGGACGTATCCAGCGCCAGGGAGGTGTATTCACCCACGGCACCCTCCGAGTCCACCGTCTCGATCTGCCAGGTGACGCCGTCCCAGCGGGCGTACTTCAAATCATAACCAACGAAAAGTATGGTATAACAATACGAGATGCGGGGGTAGTCGGAAGAATCCAGCGCAAGGGAGGTGTAATCGCCCACGTATCCCTCCGAGTCCACGGTCTCGATCCGCCATTCGGCGCCATCCCAGCGGGCATATTTGAGATCATAGTTATCTAAATCATAATATGAGATGTGGGGGTAGCCGGAGTCATCCAGCGCCAAGGAGGAGAAGAAGCCTACCCATCCCTCCGATCCAGAGCCAGGGAGATGTAGTAACACGTAATACCCTCCGAGTCCACGGTCTCGATCCGCCATTCTGAGCCGTCCCAACGGGCGTACTTCAAGTTTGCGTTATCCCAGTCGCTATACGAGATATGCGGGTAGTCGGAGGAGTCCAGCGCCAAGGAGGAGAAACTACCCACGTCACCCACCGAGTCTACCGTCTCTATCTGCCAAACGGCGCCGTCCCACCGTGCGTATTTAAGATCAACGTTGGTGGAATCAAAATAAGAAATGTAAGGGTTGTCGAAGTCATCCAACCTCAGGGAGGTGTACTCACCCACGTCACCCTCCGAGTCCACCGTCTCGATCTGCCAGGAGGAGCCGTCCCAGCGGGCGTACTTGAGATCATCGTCGTATTTATCACAATACGAGATGTGGGGGTAACCGGAGGAGTCCAGCGCCAGGGAGGTGAATTCACCCACGTCATCCGCTGAATCCACCGTTTCGATATGCCACTCACCGGCCGAGGAGACAGACGCCAAGACAAGTAGGATTACCGTTGAGCAAAGCGCTTTCATGACTCCACCACCCATCTTATTCTTTCTTGACGTAATCAATTTAGTCCGAAAATAATCGAGTGTCAAGGTCTGGTAGAATATTTTTTACAAGAAAGTCACATATTTCTGTAACCAGCCCTTGACAGCCACGAAAATTTGGGCTAATTAAACCCCGGGGTTCGCCCGAAAGTACAATTCACGCCACAAAAGGAAAACGTGATAAAAACACTGTACATAGTGCTCATCGTCGCCATCGCCGCCGGCGTAATCGCCCTGGTGGCCGCTCCGACGCCGTCTCCACGGACGACGAGGTGAAACCGCTGGCCGTGAGCAATTACGCAGTGTACGGAACGGTTTACGATAGCCAAGATCCACCGCAGCCTGTAGCAGAGGTATGGGTACTAGTGTTCAAAAAGGCATTGCCGGGCCTCTCCTGGACTTACATTGCTATGGATCAAACAGACAATGGAGGCAACTATGTGTTCGACCCCCTGTTGGGCCCCTGGCCGGCGGGTTGGTACGGCAAGGTTGACTGCACAAACGACGATATTACCGCAGAGAAAGATTTTGACATCTATCCGGAAGAAGGGCCGGTCGAAGCGGATATTTGGCTACCTCTACCATAGGCCGGCAGCTTTTGGCTTTACACAATATTAAGAGGCGGGGACTCGGCCCCGCCTGCTTTCGTTATCCACTTGTCTACCCGCACCACCGGGCTCCTACGGGGACCGGACCGGGAGCTAGAAAACCTCCTCGAGCCAGATTATCTGGTCGCGGCGCTGTCCCACGCTTATCGCCACCACGGGCACCCCGCAGCCTTCCTCGATGAAGCGCAGGTACGCCTGGGCTTTTTTCGGCAGGTCGTCCCAGGAGGTGATGCCCGAGGTGTCGGTCTTCCAGCCGGGGAGGGTCTCGTAGACCGGCTCCGCCTCGGCCAGGAGCGACACGGGGAGCGGCATCTCGTGGAAAATTTTACCGCGGAGCTTGTACGCTGTGCAAACAGGAATCTCCTCGAGCTCATCCAGCACGTCGAGCTTGGAGACCACGGCGCCGTGGAGGCCGTTGACCCGGGCGGCGAGCCGGAGCGGGACGAGGTCCAGCCAGCCGCAGCGTCGCGGCCGACCCGTGGAGCGGCCGTACTCGTAGCCCCGCTCGCGCAGGTATTCGCCGGTGGCGTTGGCGAGCTCGGTGGGGAAGGGGCCCTCGCCCACGCGGGTGAGGTAGGCCTTGACCACGCCCAGGGCGTATTCGAGTTTGTCCAGGCCCACGCCGGAGCCGATGGCGGCGAAGGGGGCCACCGGGTTGGAGCTGGTGACGAAGTGGTAGGTGCCGAAGTCCACGTCCAGAAGGCTCCCCTGGGCGCCCTCGAAGAGGACGCTTTTACCCTCGGCGATGTAGCCGTTTATCAGGAGCGAGGTGTCCACGATGAAGGGGGCCAGGCGCTTCCCCTCTTCGGTCAGTTGCCCGTAGACCTCTTCGATCGGCGGGTATTCGCCGGAGCCGGTCCAGCGGGCGCGGTAGGCGTAGGCCGCCTCCAGCTTCGCCCGGAGGTCGCGGGCGTCCAGGAGGTCCTCGACGCGGACGCCGTAGCGGGCGTACTAGTCGCAGTAGGCGGGGCCGATGCCGCGGCGGGTGGTGCCGATGGGCGTGGAGGTGGAATCCTCGAGGGCGCCGTCGGCCGCCTTGTGGTGGGGCAGCACCAGGTGGGCGAAGCCGGAGACGAAGAGCCGGTCGGCGAGGTCTATCCCCCGTCGCTTGAGGTCGTCGTACTCTTCCAGGAGCAGCCCGGCGTCCACCACGCAGCCGTTGCCGATGACGCAGGCCGCCCCCTCGCGCACCGCCCCCGAGGGGACGAGATGCAGCACGTATTCCTCCTGGGCGACGACGATGGTGTGGCCGGCGTTGGCCCCGCCGTTGAAGCGGACCACCATGTCGGCCCGGCCCGACAGGCAATCCACCACCTTCCCCTTACCCTCGTCGCCCCACTGTGTGCCCACGACTACGATAGTTGACATATTCACCTCACGACCGATCGTTGGTCCGTTTCTTGCCCGTTCTTTTACACCCCGGCGGGTGTTGGGCGCAAAACCGCGTAATACTACCATGAAGCCCCCGGCTGGGCAAGGGTGGATTGACTCCGACCGCATCTGGTTATAATTGCGCGACTTCGCTCCCCGTCGGACTTCCGGCCCCGAACGTGTTATAATATGTACAAGTCACTGGGCTGAAGTGAGCCCCTCTGAATGTATTCAAAATGAAGCTATCCGCGACAGCCGGATGGGTGTTGTTTTTGTGTACCGTTTTCACGGTGCCGGCATCCGCGCGTGCCGAAACGGAGGATTTCTACGACCGGGGGCTCTTCGGCGTCACCGAGCTTTTAGCCACCCCCGAGGCGGTTTTAAACGCCGACTCCGAGGCGCTCTTCCTTCTCGGTTCGGCGGAGCTGGCCGAAGGCTCCCCCGAGCTGGCCACGCACCACCTCGAGCTCTTGATTCTCAACGACCCCACCGACCGCCGCCTGGAGCAGTCACTCTTCTCGGTGGGTCAGGGCTACCGCGCCACCGGCAGTCACGCGCGCGCCGCGGCGAGCTTCCGTGGGGTCACCCGCGTCACCACCGACGCGAAGACGCGCCGGCTCTCCCTCTACTACCTGGGCGACAGCCTCTACGCCCTGGGCGATTACGAGGCGGCGCTTCGGGCTTACCGGGAAATCGAGCGCGAGTACGAACCGTCCTGGAGGTTGTACTTCGCGCTGGCCCAGACCCAGCTCCAACTGGAGGACCCCGCCGGGGCCGAGGTGAGCCTCGGTCGGGCCGGGGAACTCTGCGACGAGCCCGCCTGGCGCGGGCAGATAAGATACTGGCAGGGCCGCACGCTCGTCGCTCTCGAGGACTATGCCGGGGCGGCGGAGGCTTTCAACCGGTCCCTCGCCGATTCGCCCCACGGTCTCGTGGCGGAGGTCCTCTACGAGCGCGGGTTGGTCCTCTGCGCCCTGGGCGAGTACGACGAGGCCGCGGACAACCTCCACGACGCCCTGGGCTGGGACGAGTTCGAGCCCGAGAAGGAGGCCGTCGCCCGCTACTATATGGGCTACGCCTCGTACAAGGCCGGCGAGTATGCCGCCGCGGAAGCCGCGGCCGCCGGTCTCACCGACGACACACGCTGGGGTGAAGCGGCCGGGTGGCTTCTGGCCGAGGCCGCCTACGCCGGGGGGGATTACGCGGTGGGGGCCGAAGCCTTCACCCGCATCGCCGGGAACGGCGGGGAGGGGGCCGACACCGCCCGGTTCAAGGCGGGTCTGTGCCTCTACCACCGGCAGGACTACGGCGCCGCCGAGGGGTGCTTAGCCGCCCTTTCCGGGACGGAGCTCGCCGGCCTGTCCGCGTACTGGGACTGGATGGCGGTGCTGCAGAGGAACCAGGCGAAGGCGGCTCCACCGCAGCCTCCCAGCCAGAAGCCGCTGGCGAACTCGGCCCAGCCTGCCTTGGTGAACAGGTCGGCCGGTGGGTTGTCGATGGTGGCATCGCTGGGCTGCATGTTGGGCCCGTTGCCGGCGGTGCCGTAGATCGAGAGGCAGATCGTCAGGATCGAGACCAGACCGATGGCGGCCAGCAGTCCTGCCGTGCTTGCGAATTCGGTGGTCCGGAGGGGGCCGGCGGCGCATCGCCGACTGCCGCTACGGTCTGGGGGAATTCGACCGGGCATACATCCTCTACTCCAACCTCGTGGCGGAGAGCCGGATAACCGAGGTGGTTGACGACGCGTCCTACGGCGTTGAGTTGGCCTCCTGGCGGAGGGGAAGGTATCCCGACGTGGCGGCGGCGACGGAGGCCTACCTGGCCCTCCGGCCCCAGAGCTACCTGGCCCCGGAGCTCACGCTGATGCTGGCCCGCAACCTTCGGGATTCGGGGGACCTGGAGGGCGCCATCGGGCTCTACGGGCGCATCCTCTCGGACTACGGCGAATCCCCCGAGACGGCCGAGGCCACGCGGGAGCTGGCCCGGTGCTACCGCAAGACCGGCGAGCTGGACGAGGCCCTCGCCCTCCTGCTCGAGGCGCTCTCCGCCGGCACCTCCGATTCGGTCCGCGCCGGGCTTCACTTCGAGATAGCCCAGATCGCCCGGGAGCTCGGTGACTACGACCGAGCCATCCTCCACTATTCGAGCGTCATTAACGGCTACCCCGGGAGCTCGAGTTACGTCCCGGCCCTTTACGAGCTGGCCTCCTGCTACAAGGAGATCCGCCTCCTCTCCTCGGCCCGCGCTATGCTGGACCGGCTCCTGGCCCTCGATTCGGTTGACGGATACCGGGACCGGGCCTACCTTCTGCGCGCCTTCGTAGAGCAGATGGACGGCCGCGAGGCCAAGGCCATCGAGTACTACCGGCTGGCCGCGGTGAGCTCCACCCCCGAAATTTCCGTCCAGGCCTTCTTCTGGCTGGGCGAGTGCTACTTCGGGGTCGGGCAGCTCGACGACGCGCTCTCCACCTTCCAGCGGGTCATAGACGACTACTCGGACCGTTACCCCTCCTACGCCGCGCGCGCCCTTTTACGCCGGGGGCAAATCTACGAGCGCCGGCAACAGCCGGTCGCCGCCCGGCGGCAGTACGTCCTTTTGATCCGCGGCGACTTCCCGATGAGCTACCGCCAGGAGGCTGAGAACCGCCTCGCACAGCTGCGGTGATCCGTCCTCTCATCGTACTCCTCCCCCTCCTCCTGACGCTCCCCGCCGTCACCCTCACCCGTTCCGAGGAAGCGGCTCTCGCGGAAACCGAGGAGCTTCTCGGCGAGCACGTATCCCCGGACCCCCGCACCGAGGCCCTGGCGCGTCGGGTGCTCGTCGCCGGGGAGCGGTTCACCGACAGCCCCGGCGTCCTGGAGACCAATCCCGCCGGGGAGGCGCTCTACCCCGAGCCGCACACCCGGTTTTTCCGCTTCGACGGCTCTCTGGACTGGAACACCAACGGCGCGGCGAGCGTGGCCCACGCCCTGGAGCTCGGACGGTTCGCCTACTCCCTCGCCGGATCGTACGACGTCCGGGACCGCCGGGCGGGGATGAGGGAAGCGTTAGAGGGTCGGATGTCCGCCGGCTGGTTGGATCCCCGGGGTAACCGGCTGATCCTCCAATCGGACTACGACCGCTGGAGTCACGCCCTGGAGGAGGGCGACCAGGAACAGGACGCCTGGACGGCATCCCTTCTCGGCGTCTGGCGGCCCGAGGATGAGGTAACCGCCTTCGCCGAGGCGGGGGTCGGCTCCCTCGAGCAGCGGAGCCCGGAGTGGTTCGACGTCCTGGATGCGCACGCCGCCGCGGGCGCCAGACTCTTCATCGGCTCCAGCGATTTCCTCGCCGCCGATCTCGCCTACCGCTTCTCCGACGCCGCCGACTCTCGGAACAGCGCGCGCATATACCTCTCCAACACCTTCACCTCCGACAGGGTACTCTTCGTCTCCACCGGGGCGGGGATGACCTTCGCCGGGGAGCCGATCCTCGAGTTCGGCGGAGCGGTGCGTCTCCTCTTCGGACCCCTCTCCCTGGTCAGCCTGGTCGGACGGCGGAGGGCTGATGTCCCCGATCCCGACCGGCAATGGCTGCGCATCGAGGGGCTGAACCGGACGGGGACTATGGAAACCCGCGTCACCGAGAACTACTACCTCGAGTATTCCCTGCACCTGTCGGAATCCTCGGTGGCCGGCGTGCGGGGCGGGTACCGCCGGGTCGTCAACCCCTGGGAATACGCCCTCGATCCTCGGGGCGGCATCGCCTTCTCCAACGGCCCGGCGCGCGAGCTGCTCATCTTCGATGCTTACTGCGATTATCAGCTTCCCGCCGATTTCTGCCGGGGCCGGTTGCGGGTGAACTACGAATTGGCCGACGCCACGCCGCCGTGGGGACCTGCGGACGTGGCGCCGCCGCCCCACTTCGCCCTGCACAGCCTGGACCTCGCTCTGGAGCTCGTCCCACTGGACTGGATGACGGGCTCGATCACCCTCGGGTACACGAGCCGGCGCCGGGACGGGCTCGGCGGGGAGTTGGCCGGGGCGGTGGACCTCGGCCTGGAGGTCGCCTGCCGAATGAGCGAGG
>JAPLSK010000170.1 GCA_026398675.1 bacterium
GGTCTCGGGGGTGACGCTGCAGCGGATGAGCCCCTTTTCTTCGGCCAGGTCCTTGATAGCCAACACGGCCGCGTTCAGGACCGACGGGTCGAGGGGCTGACCGCTCGTGACCCGGCTCTCGATGGCCTTAGCCACGTCGTCCTCGTCGAGATCCTTCACGCCGATGTAGGACACGACGCCGATGGTCGCCCGCTCCACCACCTCGAAGATGAGCTTTACCCCGTCCTCGTAGGGCTCCGTCAGGATGGCGACGTCGTCAAAGACGCCCTGGTCGAAGAGGCGGGTGATGTCGGCGGCGACGACGTCGGTGTCCAGGGGCTGGCCGACGCGCGAGGAGACGCGCTCGAAGACGTACTGGTCGTCGTAGATGTGGTTGCCGCGGACCTCCATGGCGCGGATGACGGGCGCCTTATCCTGCGCGTGGACGGTCGCGCCGAGGAGGAGGACGACCAGGAGGGCGTAAACGGGGCCTTTTATGGGCATGATTGCGACGGCGTTCCGACGGATGGTGTTGTGGCAGGCGATTTTGACACGCCGGTCCAGGGGCTGTCAACCTCGAAGGGGGCCCGGATGAAAAGACGAGGGTCACCCGCCATCCGAACCCCCATTAAATACGCAGAAGGCGTCAAATGGTGCCCGAAGACGAGTCTTGACGGGAAGGCGGTCCGGGGTATATGTTGGTTTCTCGGGAGGACCATGCGGCGTTTTTTTCTCATCCCTCCTGGGCTCCTCGCGGCGCTTCTTCTCCCGGGCTGCGAGACGCCCGCGGGACCCTCCGCTCCGGCGGAGCTCGGATATCTCTGGGCCCGAGCCCTGGCCGACCCCGTGGCCGGGGACTGGAATCCGGACGCGCCCTGCTCGGGTGTTTCGGGCGTCGTGGACCCGGACGGCCTCCTCACGGACGGCGGCCTCTTCGACAGCTCCTGGCGGTTTTACTACCGCGCGGGGGAGGTCTACCTGTGCCTCACGGTGGACCCCTCGGGCGGCGTGACCGCCGAGGAGGTGTCGGGCTCCTACGGTGCCGAGGCCGAGGTTCCCGAATCCCTCGATTCCCCGGCCATCATGGAACTGGTGAGGGCGTACATCGAGGAGAAGAATCTTCTGCGGTCGCCGACGGTGCTCCAGCGGGTCGGGATGGGGCTCCTCGCCTCGACTGATGAACCCGAGCCGCTCTGGGAGATCGAGGCGGGCTACGACTACCCGACACCGGTCTGCGGCGACTGGTCCGGCGAGGATTTGCCGGAGGCACAGCTCGCTTCGCTCGGTTCCGGGGCGGCGGTGAGCTTCATGCTCACCGGGCTGGACTACGTGGACGACTTCCGGCTGACCATCGAAGTGGCGGGGGCGGACGAGACCTTCGTCATAGATCGGATGGTTCCGCGCGACAAAGACGGCGACGGCTTTTTGGATTGGTTCGGCGCCACGGCGTACTTCTGGGATTACACCCTCACGCTGCGGGTGGACGGCTACCTGGACCCCTTCGCCGGTCACGTGGACGGGACGTGGTCCTGGGAGGCCTTCCCCCTGGAGGATTCGGGCGTGTGGGAGGCCGATTGGAAGCATTTCGACTACTGTCCCGTCATCGAGCTTTCCGTGGACCCGGGGACGGGGGAGGTGGGGGAGTAGCGAACAGATGTTCGGTTGAAAAAACGGCCCGTGGGGGCCGCTTTTACATCGAAGGCAGCACCTCCGGGTTGGAATCGCGCCGGAATAACGTAGGGGCGGGTGTCCACACCCGCCCGTGGTTCCGCCATATCTGCGTTCCCGACACCGACCCTCACCTTAACCCGTCGGCGCGCCGCTCCCTGGAAGGGAGAGGGGACATGTAGGGCGGGGACTTTAGTCCCCTCCGTTTTTTCTAAGGCAGCCCTCACCCCAACCCTCTCCCACAGGGAGAGGGAGGCCGCTACACTCGTGGGTTGCGATGATGTAGGGCGGCCCCTACGAGGGTGAAGCACGATTCACGCTTTATAAAAAGGGGCGGACCTTTAGGTCCGCCCGTTTTCTACCGCTTCCGGTGGCCGGGCTACTTCTTCGCCGGCGGGGTGAACTTCCACAGATCGGTCAGCGTGCCTACGCTGCCAAGCACGTTGGTGAGCTCCAGCGGGAAGAAGACCTTGTTGGCCTCGCCCTGGGCAATCTCGTTGAGGGTGTCCATGTAACGCAGGGCCACGAGGTATCCGGGGGCGATGGAGGCGTCCACGGCGGTCTTGACGAACTCGAGGGCGGCGGCCTCGGCCTCGGCGCGGATGCGGCGGGCGTCGGCGTCACCCGTGGCTTCCAGGACCTGCTTCTGCTTGTACCCCTCGGCGGTGAGAATGGCCGCCTGCTTCATGCCCTCGGCTTGGGCGATGCGGCTCTCCCGGTCTCCCTCGGCGCGCAGGATGACGGACCGCTTATCGCCCTCGGCGGTGAGAATCTTCGCGCGGCGCTCACGCTCGGCGGTGGACTGCATCTGCATCGCCGCATCGATCTCCGGCGGCGGGAGAATATCCTGGATCTCCACGCGGTTGACCTTGACGCCCCATTTGTCCGTGGCCTCGTCGAGGACCAGCCGCAGCTTGTTATTGATGACGTCGCGGCTGATCAGGGTCTCGTCCAGGTCAAGCTCGCCCATCACGTTACGCATCGTGGTCTGGGTCAGCTTCTCGATGGCATCGGGGAGGTTCAGAATCTCGTAGAGCGCCTTGGGCGGGTCGGTTATCTGGAAGTACAAAAGCGCGTTGACCTGCATGCGGACGTTGTCCTTGGTGATGACCGACTGGGCCGGGAAGTCGAAGACCTGCTCGCGGAGGTCCACGCGGTCCTTGTACTCGCGCTGGGTGTAGACGCGTCCGCGGACGTTGATGTTGCGCGTCCATATCACCTTGCGCGGCTTGTCTATGATCGGGATGATCAGGTGCAGGCCGCTCTTCAGGGTCTTCGTGTACTTGCCCAGGCGTTCGATGACCATCACTTCGGCCTGTCTGACCACCTTGAAGCCGGCGATGGCGAAGACCAACAGGAACAGAAAAATCGCGCCCAGGGCGATGATCGTCCCGACGCTGATGCCGCCCAAGTCCGCGGCGAAGCTGGCCGAGGCCAGGCACATCACGAGGACCGGAACCAGATAGCGCAGTTTCAGCAAGTCACACCTCCGTCACTGTCGTGTTGAGGTTTTTGGACTAAATAGAAGGGGTCCGGCGGCGCCGGGTCATTCGCCCTCGTGGGGGGCGATGGTGAACTTGATGCCGTCCACGCCGACGAGCTTGACCCGCCGCCCGACCTCGAAGGTGTAACCGTCGTCCTTGGGCCATACGGCGCCCCATTCCTCGCCGCCGACCTTGACGTAGCCCCGCCGGTCGTAGCTCACCGGCTGGGTGACGATGCCCGTCTTGCCCACCAGGGCCTCGATGTTGGTCTTGGTGTCTTCGGCGTGAGCGACCTTTTCGGCCTTGACGAAGAATTTGCGGGTCAGGAAGAGAAACATGCCACCGGCCAGGACGAAGACGGCTATCTGCCAGACGACGGCCATGCCGGTGAGGGACACGGCGGCGGTGAGCATCCCCGCCACGCCGAAGGGCAAGAGGAAGAAGCCGGGGACCACAATTTCGGCCACGGCCAGGAGGAACCCGGCGATCAGCCACAGGTGCCATGCGTAGATCTCCATAGGCGCTCCTTGGAGGAAACCTTGTCAGTCTACCCCACCATTATACCGGGTCGGGGCGAAAAATGAAACGCGCGGGTCATTCATCCAGAAGATCGGGCCGGAGCCGGCTCGTCCGTTCGAGCGACCGCTCGCGGCGCCATCTTTTCACCGCTTCATGGTCCCCCGATAGCAGCACCTCGGGGACGGTCATCCCCCGAAACGCCGCCGGTCGGGTGTACCAGGGGCAGTCCAGGAACCCCTCACCCTCGAAGGAGTCCTCCAGGGCCGCCTCGGCGTCGGAGAGGACGCCGGGAATCAGGCGCACCGCCGCCTCCACCGCCGCCAGCGCCACCAGTTCCCCCCCCGACAGGACGAAATCCCCCAGCGACAGCTCGAGGTCCGCCAACGTCCGCACCCGCTCGTCCACGCCCTTGTAGCGGCCGCAGATGAAGACCAGGTGCTCCTCCAGCGATAGCTCCCGAGCCAGGGGGTGATCCAGCACCCGCCCGCCGGGGTCGGTGAGAATCACCCGGGTGTTCTCGCGCCGCAGGTCCTCCACCGCGGCGAAGATGGGCTCGGGCTTCAAGAGCATCCCCGCCCCGCCGCCGAAGGGCTCGCCGTCGGCCAGGTGGTGGTTCCCGCCGCAGTAGTCCTTCAGGTCCACCGCGCACAGGCGGGCCAGTCCCTTGGCCGAGGAGCGCCCCATAATGGAGCTCTCCAGGTACGCCTGTACCGGGCCGGGGAAGAGGGTGATGATGTCGGCTTCGAACATCACGGTGCGACGACCAGCTCGATGCCGTCCTCGACGTGGTAGTCATGGCCGTTGACGTTGACCGGTCCCAGCGGCTGGTAGCCCCAGAGGTGGAAGCTGATGCGGTCCGCGGGCGGCGCCGGTACCGTGCCCCAGTCCTCGCCGTTGACCACCGCCGGCAGGTTGGCCTCGGGGTTCTTGTTTATTATCACCAGCTGGGAGAACTTTTCGGGCAGGTACGGCCGCACCGTGGGCAGGCCCACGTCCTGCATGGCGTAGAGCCCGTAGTCGTCCTTGAGCCAGACGACGATGTGGACCGCCTGCCAGCGGGAGAAGCTCCCGGTGCGCTGGACCTTATCCCACCGGGGCTGGAAGCCGTCGGCGTCGGTGACCTCGGCCCCGGCGCTGATGTACAGAGGCGAGCTGAAGCCGTCCTCGGAGCGGAACTCGGCCAGGCCCAGGTACTCCACGTCGGCCGACATCTCCTTCAAGCCCACGGTGAGCTCGTTGAAGTCGTAGCCGCCCCACTCCAGCACGATGCTGTCGCCGACGGCGGTGGCGTTGACGCGGAAGTTCAGGATGCCTATCTCCTCGAAGTGGTATAGCGCCGCGTCGTAGGATAGCTCCGCCCCCGCGGCGAGGCACAGCGCCAGGATGAGTATCGCGGTCGTCCGCATGGGTCCTCGAATCAGGAAAAGCTCTCCAGGTCCACGATTTCCAACTCCCCCACCGGGCCCGAGAAGAAGTTTTGCGCGATGGCGAGGAAGGTCTCCGAGACGTCGGTGGCGTGGAAGGCGTGCCCGCCGCCGGAGCCGGAGTAATTGGCCAGCCCGTTGGCGTCCAGGAGCTCGTCCACGGCGCGGGCCGTCTCCTCGGCCGAGTCAACCAGCGTCACCCCCGCGCCCATGGCCTGGGCGATGACGTCTTTTAAAAGCGGGTAGTGGGTGCAGCCCAGGACCAGGGTGTCCACCCCCGTCGCGCGCAGGGGCTCCAGGTAGCTCTGCGCCACCCAGCGCGGGACGGAGCCGGTCAGCCAGCCCTCCTCGGCCAGGGGGACGAAGAGGGGGCAGGGGCGGGAATGAACCGTCGCGTCCGGCCTCAGGCGGTGGATGGCCTCCTCGTAGCTGCCGCTGGCGACGGTGGCGCGCGTCCCAATGACGCCGATGACGCCGGTTTTTGTATGGTTGACGGCGGCCCGCGCCCCGGGCTCCACCACGCCCACGAGGGGCAGCTTCGCCTCCCGCGCGAGCGTGGGCAGCGCCACGGCGCTGGCCGTGTTGCACGCCACCACCACGAGCTTGACCCGCATCTTCTCAAAGAAGGCGAGGGCCTGGCGCGTGTAGTGGATGACGGTGGCCGGGGACTTGCCTCCGTAGGGCACCCGCGCCGTGTCGCCCAGGTACACCAGGGTCTCGCGGGGCAGGCGCTCGACCACCGCCCGGGCCACGGTCAGCCCGCCGACGCCGGAGTCGAAAACGCCGATGGGGGCGCCGGGATCGGACATCGGAGAACCTCCGAGGCAATCTTACCACAAGCGCCCTAAAAAAGAGGCGGATGTTCCGCCCCTCTCTATGAGCCGCGACCGCTTCCGCTACAGGTTCATCTCGCTCTGCCGCCCCCGCCTGGGCGTGAGGCCCAGGTGGTCCCAGGCCCGGGGCATGGCCACCCGCCCCTGGGGGGTGCGGGTGATGAAGCCCTCCTGAATCAGGAACGGCTCGTGGACCTCCTCCAGGGTGTCCGGCTCCTCGCCCACGGCCACGGCGATGGTCTTCACCCCGGTGGGCCCTCCGCCGAACTTCTCGCACAGGGTCTTAAGGACCGTCCGGTCCATCTCGTCGAGCCCGGCCGAGTCCACGCCCAAAAGCCCGAGCGCCTCGTCGGCCACCTTCGCGGTGATCGCCCCGTCGGCCTTCACCTCGGCGTAATCGCGCACCCGGCGCAACAATCTGTTCGCCACCCGGGGCGTGCCCCGGCTGCGGCGGGCTATCTCCCCCAGGCCCTTGTCGTCTATCCCGACGCCCATGATTTTCGCCGAGCGCCGCAGGATGGTGTCTATATCCTCCACGGGGTAGTAGCCGAGGCGCAGCGCCACGCCGAATCGCGCCCGCAGAGGCGACGACAGGAGCCCCACTCGCGTCGTCGCCCCCACCAGGGTGTAGTGCTTGAGGTCGAGCTTGATGGAGCGCGCCGCCGGACCGGAATCTATCACGATGTCCAGCCGGAAGTCCTCCATCGCCGGGTAGAGGTACTCCTCGACGATGGTGGGCAGGCGGTGGACCTCGTCAATGAAGAGGATGTCGCGGTGGTCGAGGGCGGTGAGGATGCCGGCCAGGTCGCCGGGGCGCTCGAGGGCGGGTCCCGAAGTGCTCCGCAGCTCCACGCCGGTCTCGCGGGCGATGATGTTGGCCAGGGTGGTCTTGCCCAGCCCGGGGGGGCCGGATAAAAGGACGTGGTCGAGGGCCTCGCCGCGCCGCCGGGCGGCTTCGATGAATACCACGAGCTGCTCCTTCACCCCCCGCTGGCCGACGAAGTCCGACAGCTTGTCGGGGCGCAGGTTGCGCTCGACGAAGTCCTCGGGCTGCGGGGTGGGGTCTACGACGCTCGACTCGGGCACTGGAGGCTCCTCGCGTTACAGGCGGTACCAGGCTTTGAGCCAGCCCCAGGAATGCTCGCCGACCTTCTCATCCACCCAGCGGGTGATTATCCAATCCTCACCCTGTTTCTCCAGCTCGAACTGGGCGTTCCCGTTGACGATGAAGGAGTCGTCCTGCGATATAGAGTAGTAGATGATGGTGTAACTAAGCCAGTTGCTGGAGTAGTGCCTCGCACCCTCCGGTGGTGGTTGCATGCCCTCCAAATTCAGGTCTATCAATATCCTCTCGGCGTCATCGAACATGTGCTGGGTCGCGATGAGCTCCTGGTCGCGACCCCAGTCGAAGGGGATTGTAAATCCGTTCACTACGGAATCCTTATCGTCGTCGGGATCGAAGATGAAGAGGAATCCGCCAAAATTTCTGTTGAGTACGTAGTCCACGCCGCCGTAGTCTAGGTTGGAGTAGGAGTCGCGCAGTAACTTAAGTGTTTTATAGGGGGTGGAGAGGTCGGGAAGGGGCCCCGTCGGCAGGGTGAAGCAGCCGCCGAGGAGCGCCAGCGCGACGAAAAAGGGCAGGGGGCTTTTCATCGTCCCTCCACCCGCAAAACTACCCGCCCCGCCCCGGCTTGTCAAGGGAAAGAAAAGGGGAGCGGCCGGGCGCTCCCCTTCCCTGCGGTCATCCGCCCGCCTCAAAAGGCGACCACGGCGTCCAGCGGGGATACCTAACCCCGCCGCTTCTACGTCTCTACCCTCACCCTCTCCCTTAAAGGGAGAGGGGACATAAGGCGACCCTTACCCACCCCGACCCGTGCCTCGCATTTGCGATGACGTAGGGGTGGGTGTCCACACCCGCCCGCTGGATTCACCACCACTTGGTGCTTGAATGTAGGGCGGGGACTTTAGTCCCCGCCGTTCCTAGACCAGACCCTCACCCCAGCCCTCTCCCTGGGAGGGAGAGGGGGTTATGTCTTCAGGGGCTTTTTCTGCGCGGCGGGGAAGAGGACGTTGTTCAATATCAGCCGGTAGCCCGGCGAGTGGGGGTAGAGCGAGAGCTCGGTGGGCGGGTCGCCGACGAAGTGCTGAAAATCCTCGGGGTCGTGGCCGCCGAGGAAGCTGAAGGCCCCTTCCCCGCAAACCCCGTAGAGGTACTTCACCTCGTCCAGCCCGTCCACCGTGGCCAGAATCACGCAGGAGTCCTTTACCTGGTCGCGGACGAAGGCGGTGTCCTGCCCCATGAAGTCGGGGATGGTGCGGACCTGGCACTGGGTCAGGAGGGTGGGGATGGGGTCGAACTTGGCGGCGAACTCGAAGAGGGTGAAGGTGGGCCGCACCCCGGCGGGCAGGTCGTAGAGCCCCCGCCCCCGGGGCGTGTCTATGGACGAAATCTCGTACAGGTTCGGGTCGGGGTAAACCTCGAAGTCGGTGAAGGCCAGGCAGCGTGAGTAGTCGAGCTTGGAGTTGTAGCCCGGCGTGACGGGCGTGCCGTCAATGGAGGGGTCCACGATGTCTATCCCGGCGGCGGCCAGGGCCACGTCCAGGCTCGCCGGGGCCGAGCACATGGCGAACAAGAACCCGCCCGACTCCACGTATTGGCGTATCTTTTCCGCCACGGCCAGCTTATGTTCGGGCACCGTGGCGTAACCGGCCTCGTGCGCCGCCCGCTCGAACTCCGACCGCATCGTGCGGAACCACTCCGCCCCGCCCTCGGACTGGGAAAATTTCCCGTACTGCCCGGTGAAGTCCTCGTGGTGCAGGTGGAGCCAGTCGAAGTGGTCCAGATCCCCGGCCAGGACCTCGGCGTCCCAGATGCGCTCGTAGGGTATCTCGGCGTAGGTGAGCGCCAGCATCACCGCGTCGTCCCAGGGCTCGTAGGTGTCGGGGGCGTAAACCGCCACCTGGGGCGCCATTTCCAGAAGGACGGAGTCCATGTTCTCGGTCTCGATGGTGGCTCGGATGGCCGCCTCGGCGCCGTCGTCCACCGATTCCAGCGTCACCCCGCGCACCGCCGCCAGCTCGACCAGGCCCGGGATGTCGGGGGTGAGCCAGCTCCCGCCGCGGTAGTTCAACAGCCACTCGCAGTCGTACCCTTGCGAAAGGACCCAGTAGGCCACGCCGTAGGCCTTGAGGTGGTCGGTCTGCGCGGAGTCCATGGGGATAAGGTATTTTCCCCAGGCCGGGGCGAGGGCGAAGAGGAGGATGATGAGTGGCAGGCGTTTCATGGGACGGATATTATACGAGCGGTGTGTACAGGCGTTCCAAGACAGGCGGGGTACGGAGCCCCCGCCCTACGGAAATTAAATCAATGATGCAAGCGGTAGCGACCTGTGCCGACTGCTTAAAGGTCCGCCAGGTCGGCGTCGGCCTCGCCCTTCTTCAGTCGCTCCAAATCCTCGGCGGACTTCTGCTCCCTTGAAACCTTATCCGCCTCCTGGCCCGTCTTGGATTCCTCCCCCACCATGTCGTCAATCTGCCCCTTGAGGAGCTCCGCCCGGTCGGTCGGGGTGAGGTCGGGCCCGGCCCCTTCGGCGAGGGCGGCCTCGGCCAGGAGCTTATCGGCCTCGGCGATTTTCCCGCGGCAGCGCCCCTCGTCCTCTTTCAGCTCCGCGAGTTTCCCCTCGGCGGCCTCGACGAGGTGCGGCTTGGCGGCCCCCTCGGCCAGTCGGCGGCGCTCCTCCCACAGCTTGACGTCCTCCAAGACCCGCGCCAGGTCCTTCTCGAAGAGCTTCTTGACCTTGAGCGCCTCGTAGTAACCCTGCCCGTGCCCGGCCATGGCCGCCCCTTCGTGGGTAAGAATGACGCGGGGGAGGAGCGGTGCGGCCCCTCCCCCGTCTCTTGATGCGAAACCGGTTTACAGGTCCTTCAAGTCGGAGTCGGCGTCGCCGCTCTTCAGGCGCTTGAGCTGCTCGTCCACGCCGACCTTCTCCAGCTCCTTGAACTCCTTGTCGAGGCTGTCGGTTTCGAGCTCGGCCATGTCCACGGCGGCCTCGCCCTCGGCCTCGAGCTTGTCCACCTTTTCCTCCATGCGGTCGAAGGTGGAGAAGGCGCCGGAGTCGTTGATGTCGGCCATGGTCTCGTGGATTTTCTTCTGGGCGTCGGCGCGCTTGGCCCGGGCGATGAGGAGCTGCTTCTGGCTCTTGCACTCCTCTATTTTGCGCTGGAGCTGGCGGAGCGAGTTCTTCAGGGCCTCGGTGGCCTGCTTCTGCTTCTCCCACTGCTCCTTGAAGCCGCGGGCGCTATCGGCGGCGTTCGTCTTGCGCAGAAGGGCCTCCTGGGCCAGGTCCTCGCGACCCGCGTCCATGGCCTGCTTGGCCTTTTCGGCCCAGTCGAAGGCTTCCTTCTTGTCCCTTTCGTACTGGTTGCAGAGCCGCTTCTCGTCGGCGACGGTCACCATCACCTGCTTCTTGGCCTCGGCGTAGTGCTCCTCCATCTCGTACACCATCTGGTTGAGCAGCTTTTCCGGGTCCTCGGCCTTTTCCAGCATGGCGTTGATGTTCGCCTTGAGGATGTCACCCATGCGCTTGAAGATTCCCATGATCTCCCCCGTATCCGGTGAGGTTTTTTACCCTTGCATGTGGAAAATAAGGCTAGCCCTTGCGGATGGCGTCGTAAATCATCTGCGCGCCGTTCTCCAGGGCCATGACGCTGGCGTGGATTTCGTCGGCGTGGATGCCGGCGCCCTCCACGGAGTCCACGAGGACCAGGTCGTTGCCGTCAATGGCGACCGCGCCGTGGTCCAGCTTCATGTTCAAGCCCAGGAGCTTCTTGAACAAGGCGACGTCCGCGTCGGCCGGAACCTCGGCCAGCTTCAGCCGGAAGAGGACCAGGTTCTCCGCCACCGAGACGACCACGTTTGTCGAGTCGTCGTGGTCGGCGTTGATCACCCAGACCCCCTCGGCGACCTGGTTGTAGTCGTAGTTCAGGTTGAGGAAGAAGTGTTCGAGTTTCGTAGGCGTGAGCATGGCGCCCCCTTGAATTTTTTAAAAATCGGCGGTTCGGCGTTTCTGGAAACCTAGTCTACCAAAGGGAGTCTTGCCGGGCAAGGGGAATCGGTCGGGCGGTTGTGGCGTGCGTCTTCGGGAATAAGTAAAAAGCAACCGTCGTCACCGCAACCACTGTGAAGGGATAGATGCGAACCTGGGTGTGGGTGTTGAAAAAGAGATTATACCAAGTGGCATCGGCTACCGGTATACATCCCGTCTGTGCCTCACGCGGATGATTAAAATCAGCAGCCGGTCATCCTCGACCTGATAGATGACCCTGTAGTCGCCGATTCTGATACGGTAGCGGTCGGCCGAGTCGGTTAACTTTCGAACCCCAGGCGGTCGCGGCTCCGGTGACAGTTGCTCTATCTTCTTGATTATCCGTGCATTAACGGTAGGATTCAGCTATTTCAAATCCCGGTACGCCCGTTTCGTCAAGACCACCCGGTAAGCCATCTAATCCAGTCCAAGCTCGGCTTTAAGCTGTTCCAGGCTGATTGTGCCTTCCCGCCGCACCTCTTTTAGAATTTTTTCCGCCTCCCGGTTGTCCATCTCATCCTCGTATCTCTCTAAGAGTTCGAGAAAGAGCTGGTAGCGCTGCGGCGGGATGAGCACCGCCTGTTTCTTGTTGCGTCGGGTGATGATGTAATCCTCTAGACCGTAGTGGATTTTGTTTAGCAGGTCGGCCAAGGTCGCCCGGGCTTCGGTTATGGAGATGGTCTTCATCGCTGCTCCTAAATGTACATAATGTACGTTACGTACATATTGTAACCGAACCATTCTCCTAGTGTCAACCTACCTCCCCCTTTGTTCCCTCCGGTCACTCCCACTCGATAGTAGCAGGCGGTTTTTAGCCCCGCGAGGAGAGGTTCACCAATTCGAGGACCGTCCCCGCGAAGTGCGACTTACGCGGCGTTCCCTCCGGTCATTCCCATTCGATGGTGGCCGGGGGTTTCGAGGACACGTCGTAGGTCACCCGGTTGACGCCGGGGACCTCGTTGATTATCCGGCTGGAGATTTTCGCCAGCACCTCGTAGGGCATGCGGTACCAGTCGGCGGTCATGCCGTCCACGCTGGTCACGGCGCGCAGGGTGACGGTGTTGGCGTAGGTGCGCTCGTCGCCCATAACCCCCACGCTCTTGATCGGCAGAAGGACGGCGAAGGCCTGCCAGATGTCGTCGTAGATTCCCGCCGCATGAAGTTCTTCGAGGTAGATCACGTCGGCGGCGCGTAGGGCCACGAGCCGCTCCCGGGTCACCTCGCCCAAAATGCGAATCGCCAGCCCGGGGCCGGGGAATGGGTGGCGCCCCAGGATTTTCTCCGGGAGGCCCAGCTCCCGCCCCACCGCGCGCACCTCGTCCTTGAAGAGCTCGCGCAGCGGCTCCACCAGCTTCAGGCGCATCGTATCCGGCAGGCCGCCCACGTTGTGGTGGCTCTTTATCGTGGCCGAGGGGCCCTTGACCGACACGCTCTCTATCACGTCGGGGTAGAGGGTGCCCTGGGCGAGGAATTCGGGCCTCGGCGATATGCCGTCGGCGGCGCGCTGGAAGACCTCGATGAAGGTGTGGCCGATGCGCTTGCGCTTGGTCTCCGGGTCGGTCACCCCGGCCAGGGCGGTGAGGAACTCCTCCGACGCGTCCACCATCTTCACCGGCAGGCCGAGCCCGGCGTAGCACTCCATGACCTCCGCCACCTCGTCGGTCCGCAGGACGCCGTTGTCCACGAAGATGCAGTGCAGACGGTCGCCCAGCGCCCGGTGCAAGAGCACCGAGTTGACCGTGGAGTCCACCCCGCCCGAGATGCCGCTGACCAAGCGC
This sequence comes from bacterium, assembly GCA_026398675.1. Lineage (NCBI taxonomy): Bacteria > bacterium. The sequence continues at coordinate 12,770 of JAPLSK010000170.1, forward strand.
CCGCCCTTCACCTCATCGCGCACCCTTTCAATCGTTGACTCGATGAAGGAGCTCATCCGCCAATCGCCGGCGCAGCCGCAGACGCGGTAGAGGAAGTTGGCCAGGATGGCCGGGCCCTCGGGGGTGTGGTGCACCTCGGGGTGGAACTGAACGCCGTAGATGGACCGGCCCTTGTCGCGCACCGCGGCGTAGGGCGAGTTCGGAGTGTGGGCGATGGCCTCGAAGCCGGGCGGCAGGGATTCCACCCGGTCGCCGTGGCTCATCCACACCGGCTCCTCCAGGCTCAGCCCGGCGAAAAGATCGGAGGAGTCGGTGATGGAGAGCAGGGCGGGGCCGTACTCCTTGCGCGTGGCCCGGCCGACCTCGCCGCCCAGGCGCTCCACCGTGGCCTGCAGGCCGTAGCAGATGCCCAGCACGGGAACCCCCAGATCGTAGATGGCCGGATCGCACAGGGGTGACCCCGCATCCAGTACGCTCGCCGGTCCGCCGGAAAGAATGATCCCGGCCGGCTTGCGGCCAGCCAGTTCCCCGGCCGCCGTGTTGAAACGCAGCAATAGAGACTCGGGGCGGGTGGAGCACGTAAAAAAACCTCCCGCGGATATAGAGACAAGAGGTAAGACAAGGGTAAGACAAGGGGTTTAAACCCCTTGTTCCCCCCTTGTTCCGCCCCTTGCCCCCTGCGGGGGGAGGTCTTTCGTTTCGGGTGGATTACCTCAGGGTGTCCGCCAGGCAGACCCCCCACTCGACGACGGTGAAGCCCTGGCGCTCGAACTTCGGAATCACCGGCTCGGGAAGATACCAGTCCGCCGTCGCCGTGGTCTCATCCAGCGGTTCGATCAGGAAGAAAAGGCGCAGGACGGAGTCCGGCTCCGGTTCGACGCGCAGCTCCACCACGGCGTCAATCTCGTCCGTCTGGGGGTAGACCGCGTAGAACGAGGATTCGGTCAACCGCGGCGTCCAGTATTCCAGAAAGTCGTCCACCTCGCGGTCGGCGAAACCGTACTCCCCCAGGATGCTGGTGAAGAAGTCGCCCAGGACGTCGCGGGTGATAATCCAGCCGCGCCCCCGCTGCCAGACGTCGGGCGCGTCGGCCTCGTAGAAGAGGTAGCCGTAGCGCGGGGCGTCGAAGATGACCTCCTTGCCTTCGACCTCGCCGACGATGTAGCCCCGGCTGTCGGATAGGTAGCCGTCCGGCTCGACGGTGACGTTCCAGCCGTCGCCGTAGGTCGGGTCGGAGCGGGTCAACGCGCAGCCGTCGGCCATCTCCAGCCGGACCGTAACGTCGGTCGTCTGTGGCGGGTAGAGGTAGATGTTGGGCTTCTCGACGGTGAGAACCTGATCGTCGGGGGGGCGTCGCAGTGTTATATGCACGGTCGAACGGATGCCCGCGATTATCAGCAGATCCTTCAGCGTGAAGTCCACGTATCCCGGGGCGGAGCAGGTTACGTCGTACACCCCCGGGGGGACGAGGGTTTCGAAGTACCCGTCCTCGTCGGATGTGGCGTGGATGTCCGTGCCTCCAACCCGGATGGTGGCGTAGGGAATGGGCATCCCGCTCTCGTTGCAGACCACCCCCGACAGCGTGGCGTAATCCTCCGCCGGGAGCGCCGCCGTGATTAAGGCCAGCACCAGCAAGACCGGTATTTTTCCCATCGGCATCCTCTCCTACAGGATGACCCCCCACTCGACGACCGTGAAGCCCTCCCGGGCGACGGGGGGGATGACGGGGGAGGAGATGTCTATCTTAACACCCGGCGGGACCTCCTCGATCAGGAAGACGACGCGGCGGAGGGAGTCGGGTGCGGGGGAGATGTCGAGGGTGTAGAGGGCGTCCACCCTGTCATCCACCAGGGGCCGAACGACGTAATCGCCGGGGTGGTCCAGGCGGGGGATCCACCACTCGATGAAATCCTCGATCTCGCGACCGATGAAGCCGCAACCCGTGAGGATCTCCCGGAAGGAGCCTTCCCGGTCGGCGGCGGGGACGATCCAGCAGTGGGCGGGAGTCTCGATCTCCGGCAGGCGGACCTCATAGTAGAGATAGTCGCAGGTGTCGTTGATCCGGCCCTCCGGCGTGACGGTGACCAACCAGCCGTCGGCGTAGGGCGGATCGGCGGTGAGGAGGGCGGCGCTGGCGGGCAGGAGTAGCTGGACGGCGATCTCGGCGGTCGCTTCGGGATAGAGGTAGAGGTTGGGCCGGCGGTCAATCAGCCCCGCGTCGTAGTCGAGCAGGATGCGGCAGGTGTATCGGCTGCCGGCTTCGATGGTGAACATGATCGGCGTCAGAGGGGTGTATTCACCGGTTTCGCAGTTCATCAGGTACGGCCCCGGCGGGATGTCCCCAATGCTGAAGCGGCCTTGGGCGCCGGTTTGGGCAATAAAGTCCGGCTTATGATAGGAGACGTCGTCTTCCGTGCCGGGGTCACGGCGTGTAAGGGTCACCTGCGCCCCGATGAGGGGACACTGGTCGGCACCGTCCAGCACCTCCCCGGTCAGAGAGGGCTGTTCTCCCTCAGCCGCGACCTCGATGACGATCTCCGGATTCGAGGGAGTGAACGGGGCGACGTCCGCGACGGACGCAATGATAGAGAGCAACAGGAAGATGGCGGGTCCGCGCATGATTCCTCCCGAAAGAGTCAGTAAATCCGGTTACCGTCGCCCTGTTCAATGACGACGCCCCACTCGCAGACCGTGAAGCCGAAGTGGTGGAAGATCGGGATTACCGGCTCGGAGACGTAGCGGTCCACGAGGTCCACGCCGGAGATGACGTAGTAGAGGCGGAAGATTTCGGCCGGCGGAGGCAGGACGGTGAGCGTAATCCGGGGCTCGATTTCCCGAGCGTACTGGGGGTAGATGACGTAGAAGGCGCTGCCCTCCAGGCGGGGGATCCAGTACTCGATGAAGTCGGCGGTCTCGCGCTCGTTGAAGCCGTGGGCGGCGAGGTTCTCGGTAAAGAACTCCTCCAGTTGCCGCTGCTGTACGACCCAGCCCCGGTCGAATTGCCAGTCCGCCGGCACCTGGGCCTCGTAGAACAGGTGGCCGTACCCGCCCTCGATTTTCCCGTCGGGCGCGACGCCCACCGTCCAACCGTCATCGTAAGTCGGCTCCGAGGCCGTCACTCCGCCCCCGGCGGGGAACCCCAACCGCACCGTCACGGCGGTTTCCGATTCCGGGTAGAGGTAGATGTTGGGCTTCTTCACCTCCGTCATGTACTCCAGGATGAAGTCGTAGGTCAGCTTCTCCCCGGCGGTGACGGCGATGTCGAGGGCGTAGGCCGGTTCGTAGTCGCTGCTCCGGCAGATGAAGTCGTAGGTGTCGGGCAGGATGCCCTCGAGCGAGTACCAGCCCTTATCGTCGGTCGTCGCCTGGTAGAGCGGCTCGTCCGTGAAGAGCCAGGGATGGTTCTCCAGGCTCGGCTCGACGCCGCTCGTCTTCTCCACGTCGGTTTCCCTGGCCGGAAAGAGCTCGACGGAGGCGCCGGAGACTGTGTCGCCGGCGAGGTCGTGGACGATGCCGGTCATGGTCGCCGTCTCGGAAGCCGTCGCGCTCAGGGCGATTGCGATGAGAATAAGAACGGTCGTTCGCATCTGCTCCCCCTTTTTTAGTAGAGGTAGGCGTCCATGTCACCGGGGCTGAGGATGACCCCCCACTCGTGGACGGTGAAGCCGCCGATCTCGCGGGCCGGAATCGTCGCCGGCATCAGGTCGAAAACCTCGTCCAGCCCCTCGACGGCGTAGGCCAGCCGGATGACGGTCCAGGGCTCCGGCTCGACCTCGAGGCCGACCATCCCGTCGTAGATGGGGTCGTACTGGGGGTAGAGGGCGAAGAAGGGGCGGTCGTCCAGGCGCGGCACCCAGAACTCGACAAAATCCTCGATTTCATTCTCGTAGAAGCCCGTGGCGGTTAAATTTTCCCGGAAAAAGGTCCCCAGGTCACCCCGGGCCACCACCCAGCCTTCCTCGCGCTGGACTTTCCCCCCGCTCCGGGCCTCGTAGAAGAGGAACGTGTGCTCGCCGTCAATGGTTCCCTCGTGGGTGACGGTGACCGTCCAGCCTTCGCCGTAGGGCGGGTCGGAGACGGTGAGCATCCCGCCCGCCGGGAAGTCGAGCCTCACCCGCACCTCGGTCTCCTCGACGGGGTAGATGTAGATGTTGGGCTTGGCGATGCCGTCGGCCTCCTCGAGGGAGACGGTCAGTTGGTAATCGGTGTCCAAGGAGAAGGTGAGGGTTTTTTCAAAAGTCTCGTCCCCGAGGGAGACGGCATCCTCCAACAGCGTGGAACGGTCGCCCACGGTCACCCGCAGGTCCCAGGTCCCTCGCGGGACCTCGTAATCGTGGAACCAGCCCTCCTCTTCCGTCACGTAGCTCTTGCCGATGCCCACCAGCTCGATCACCGCGCCCGCCACGGGGTCGCCCGCGGCGTTGGTCAGGGTTCCGGTGAACGACATGAAGATGTTCTCGACCATGAAGGTCTCCCCACCCAGCTCGATGCAGGCCCAGCCCACGGTGCCGTCGGGGGCCTGACTCCGGGCCCAGTCGTCCTCCATCTCCGCGTACGGCACTTTGTCGCCCAGATGGAGCGTTCCGACGACCTCCGAGCCCTCGACGGACGGCAGGTCGCGGATGCGCAGGGTGTCCACGATTACGGTCAGCGTGGACAGGGGCATATCGAACCCGCCCTCCTCCTGGGCCTGGACGGCCGTGGCGAGGTTCGCGAAAATTACCAGGGCGCACACGATGGTCACGGTTTTCATTTCCCCTCCCAACATGGAGACAAGGGGTTTAAACCCCTTGCCTTCTATTTTAGTGCAGGTAAACCTTAGCGTCGCTCTGTTTCAGGATGACGCCCCATTCCACGACGGTGAAGCCCCGGCGCTCGAAGGGCGCAATCGCCGGCTCGGTCGGAGCCAACTCCTCTTTTTCCCAACTGCCCCGGATGGTGAACACCACCCGCAGGACGGAGTCCGGCGCGGGAAAGACGCCCAGGGAGACGAGCTTTTCGTACTCCGTGCCCACCTGGGGGTAGACGGCGAAGAGGGGGTAGTCGGTGAGCCGGGGCGCCCAGAACTCCAGAAAATCCTCTATCTCCCTGCCGGCGAAGCCGTAGGCCGCGAGCTTTTCCCGGAAGAAGGGCTCGATCTCATCCCGGTCCACCACCCAGCCGTAATCGAGCTGCCCCGGACCCGCGACCTCCCCCTCGTAGAAGAGGTAGTCGTACTCACCCGCGGGCTCCCCCCGCGCCGGGATGGGCCAGTGCTCCCCCGTATCCGGGTCCAGGAAGTAGACGGGCTCGTAGGCGGTTATCCGCCCCTCGGGGGTGATGGTGACATCCCAGCCCTCGAGGTACTCGGGTTCCGAAGTGGTCATCCGGCCCGCGCCGACGAAGGAGAGCCAGACGCGGACGTCGGCCTCGGCCTCGGGGTAGAGGTAGATGTTGGGCTTGCCGGCGACGTAGGGGTTCTCTTCGGTGGTGTAGAGATGGAGTATATAGTCGCGCCCAAGGTAAAAATGGATGACGTGCTCGGCGGTCGCCGCGGTGAGGGGGGGCGTGACGAGCTCGGTGGTGTCTTCGCCTATGGTGCACCGTACGGTCGCGGCTCCCTCGGAGAGTTTAGCGTGTTTAAAGAAACCGCCCTCGTCGGTGGTGAGGACCGCGTCCAGCCCGGTGAACTCTACGGCGGCGCCGGCCACAGGGTTACCGTCCGCGTCCTGTAACTGACCGGAGACGAACACCGCCGGCCCTACGGTCGCGCCCTCGACCTCCGCATTCTGCGCCGTCGCGGGCAGGAGCAGCGTCAACAAAATAAGGACCAGCAGTCGAGGCGGCCGGATTACGCCCACAATCCACCTCCGGGAAAAAACTACAGGCTCACGTGCAGCTCCACCCCCAGGGCGGCGGCGAAGAAGAGCGCGAAGAGGTAGGTCTTCAGGTCGCAGGTGCTCGGGTCGTCGTAGGGCTCGGGGTAGATGTCGAAGGCCAGCTTCTCCTCGATTTCGCCGGTGTCCGTCTCGGAGACGCCGATAACGGGCCGGTCCTCGTCCTCGGGGTCCACGTCGGAGTCCAGGGCCCCCAGGAGCCCCAGGAGCATCAGGGCGTCGGCGGTCTTGAGGCTACCGGCGGCGAAGAGGGCGGCTAAAAGCTCGTTGGCGTTGAGGGTGAAGGGGCGTCCGCCGGAGTTCGCGGTGAGTCCCCAGGCGCTCGTCCCCTCGAGGAAGTCGTCGCCCTTGCTCCGCAGAAGGGCGATTTGGGCCGGGTCCGCCCGGCAGTTCTTCCAGAACTCCCGCCAGCCCCGGGCGGTCCAGGGCTCCACCTCGTTGGAAATCCTGTCGTAGAGCCATTGCTCGGCCTCGGCGGAGACGGGGTAGCCGACCGTGCCGAAGCACCCCGCGGTGTCGTCCAGGACGCAGGCCGGGCAATCGGCGCAGGGCCCGGTCTTCTCATCGAACCGTGCCGCCGCCTCGAGGATGTCCGACAGCGGCTCCACCACCTGGTCCACCCCATCCAGGGTGACGATGCGGTGGGTGAGCTTCACGTCCTCGAAGCGGAGTCTCTTCTTCCGGGCCTCCCGCTTGGCGGTCCGGGCCATCAGTCGCCAGGTGCAGGCGCGCAGGAAAGCTTCCTCGCCGCCGACGGAATCCTTGACCGCGCAGGGGCGCGTCACCACGTACTCGATGCTCACGAAACCTCCGGTGAAGCGTATGCCGCGATTAATGATACCACGAACGGCGGGCGTGTAAAGGCGGAGGTGTAGTAAAATGGGGTCGGAACGCAGGCTACTTTCCATACGGTTGCGCCGTGGATGACGACATCATAGTTCTGGCCCGGAACCGGCGGGCGCGGCACGACTACGCCATCGAGGAGGACTTCGAGGCGGGAATCGCCCTCGAGGGCTCCGAGGTGAAGAGCATCCGCGCGGGCCATGCGTCCATCGCCGAGGCCTACGTCCGGGTCTCCGAAGGCGAGGCCTGGGTGGTGGGGATGCACGTGGCGCGGTACAAGCCGGCGGGGTCCTTCCAGCCTGAAGAGGCCCGCTCTCGGCGGCTGCTCCTGCACTACCGCGAGATTCGGGAGCTCACCGTCGGCGTGGAGCGGCGGGGGATGACCATCGTCCCCCTGGAGCTCTACCTCCGGGGGAAGCTGGTCAAGCTCCGAATCGGCCTCGGGCGCGGCAGGCGTCAATACGACAAGCGGCAGGAGCTACGTCGGCGCGAGGACGAGCTGACGGCGAGGAGGGCCCAGTCCTACCGCCACAAGGGCGACGACGGTTAGAGGTTGGCCCGGATTCCGGTTATACTTTGTAAAAGCGTCGCATCGAAGGGAGAGGCTTGCGCGGATATGCCTTCCCGGATTCCGGTTATACTTTGTAAAAGCGTCGCATCGAAGGGAGAGGCTTGCGCGGATATGCCTTGAGGAGAGGCAAGGGGTTTAACCGAGCGAACCGAGCGAAGCGAGCTATGCCCCCGGCGAACCGAGCTACGCCCCCGGCGAAGCGAGCTATGCCCCCGGCAAACCGAGCGAAGCGAGCTACGCCTCTAGCGAAACCCCTTGTCTCCTTCGGTCGCAGATATCCCCACGGCCGCGGATACGCCCTGGGCGCCGTAACACTGCTCCTGCTCCTCCTCGCGGCGGTACCGGTGTGGGCCAACCGGGCCCAGAGCCTGAACCTGGGCACCACCGACGCCGGGACATGGATTTCGGTGGGCCTGGATTCGGAGGCCGAGTTCTCCCTCACCGCCGATGGAAACACCCTCAAGGTGC
>JAPLSK010000171.1 GCA_026398675.1 bacterium
GTCGTGGGAGTGGTTCGTTCCCCAGAGGAGCTTGTCGCGCAGGACGCCGAAGAAATCGGGAGGGCCGATGCGGACCAGGGAGACCGTTTGTTCGGCGCGCCGGAGGTTGACACGGTCTTCGCCCGTCACCTCGACGCCCACCTGGCCGTCGGCGATGAGGACCAGCGGATTGGCCGAGCGGATGCGGACCTCCAGATCGAGGTCCGGGTCCAGGACGACGGGACGGATGTTGAGGGTGTGGGGGCTGATCGGGGTCAATAAAAAGGCGGAGATCCAGGGGGCGAGGACCGGCCCGCCGCAGGAGAGGGAGTAGGCCGTCGAGCCGGTCGGCGTGGCGACGATGAGGCCGTCGCCCTGAATGGTCCCCAGATACCGCTCGCCTATCTTCACGTCGAGCTCGCACACCCCGGCCACGGCGGGGCGGTGGAGCGCAATCTCGTTGAGGCAGCGCAGGACGACCCGCTCGCCGTCGGCGAAGGTCACCTCCGCCTCGAGCACGAGCCGGTCGTCCAGAAGATATTCGCCGGCCAGGAGGGCCTCCAGGGCCCCCTCGATGTGATCCACGGTGATTTCGGCCAGAAAGCCCATCCCGCCCACGTTGACGCCCAGGATAGGGACGGGGGCGTAGTCGGTGAGGCGCGCCGCGGTGAGGATGGTCCCGTCGCCTCCCAACGAGATTACCAGGTCGGTGTCGGCCGTCGCTGTATCCACCCGGCCCGCCCCGGGAAACTGGCGCAGGAAACGGTCGGGGGGTGCGTCTTTAGCCGGGGCCGCCGGCTCGATCAGACGGATGCCTTCCGCGGCGCACATCTTGCGGATGACATCGGCGGCCCCACCCGCCTCCGGCTTGGTCGGATTGACCACGAGGCCGATTTTCTCGAGCGGCTTGCCGGAGCGTCCGGGGGGTGGTTGGCGGTATGGCTTTACGTCGTGCATGTGCGTTACCCGCTCCAGAATACAACGGCAAGATTATAGACACCGTCTCCGGGCCCTGTCAACGCCGCCCAAGCCCCCAACGCCTGCTTAAATAACAGCTTACGGCTAAACGGAATCCTGCCTCAGGCAGAAGAGTTTTAAAACGCCGCCCTCGAAACGAGGTGACGCCCCCGGCGAAACGAGCAAACCGAGTAATGCCCCGGCAAAAAGTTTAATTAAACCGGGACTCTGGAGAGTATAATAGACTCCCGAAAAAGCAGTAACATCCCGGCTAAATATAAATTTATAAGGAGTCGTTCGCATGGACGTCATCGAGGGAATCATCGAACGGGCCAAGAAAAAGGGCGCCCACCTGGTCCTGCCCGAGGGGAACGACGAGCGGATGACGGCGGCGTATGCCCTGGTTCTCGCGCGGGGCATCGCCAAAAGGGTCACCCTCGTGGGCGACGAGGGTGAGGTGCGTGAGGCCGCCAAACGGGCCGGGGTCGAGGTTCAGCCGAGGGACATCGTGGATCCCGAGAAGGCCGAGAAACTCGGCGTTTACACCACGGGCATTTACGAGCGACGGAAGCACAAGGGCTTGACCCTCGACGAGGCGGTAAAGCTGGCCAAAGACAGGACCGTCTTCGGCATGGCCATGGTGGGTGCCGGTGACGCCGACGCCTGCGTTTCCGGCTGCGCCACCGCCAGCGGCCACGTCATCCGGGCGGCGCTCTGGACCATCGGCATGGCCCCGGGCATCCGCGCCATCTCTTCCAGCTTTCTCATGGTCCACCCGGACGGCCGCTGGGGCGTGGACGGGGTGCTGGTTTTCTCGGGCTGCGCCGTGATTCCGAACCCCGACGCCCTAGTGCTCGCCGACATCGCCGTGGCCGCGGCGCGGACCGCGCGCTCGCTTCTTGGCATCGAGCCGATTGTGGCCATGCTAAGCTACTCCACCAAGGGCTCGGGGTCCGGTCCCGACGTGGACCTGGTGCTCGAGGCCACCGCTATCGTGAAAAAGAGGGAGCCCGGGCTCGTGGTGGACGGGGAGCTCCAGCTCGACGCCGCCCTCGTACCCGACGTCGCGCAGAAGAAGGCGCCCGACTCCCCCGTGGCGGGACGGGCCAACGTGCTGGTCTTCCCCGACCTGAATTCGGGGAACATCGGCTACAAGCTCACCCAACGTCTGGCGGGCGCGGCCGCCATCGGACCTATCCTGCAGGGCGCGGCCAAGCCCATCTCCGATCTCTCCCGGGGCGCCTCCGTTGAGGACATCGTCAAGACGGCGGCCATCACAATCTCCCAGATGTCTTAGATCCGACCGACTTAAAAAGAAAGCGGACCACGGCGGTCCGCTTTTTCGCGTGGGGCGAAGGTCAGTTCAGGGGCAGGTTCATCCGGTCCCAACACACCCCCGCCCCCTCGGGAGAGAGTGAGTAGGAGAAGTAGATCAGGTCGGCCCGGCCGATTATCTCCTCTCCGGCTAAGAGCCCCCAGGAGCGGCTGTCCTTGGAGGCGGGGCGGTTGTCGCCCAGAACCAGATACTTCCCCGGCGGGATGAGCACCGGCTCGGTGAAGGGATTTTCGCCCGGGCCGGTCCCGCCGGTCATCCGGGTCAGGGAATCCGCAGAGAGGTATGTCTCCTCGACGGGCGTCCCGTTGAGGATGAGCCGGCCGCCCTCGATCTGCACCGTGTCACCCGGAATCGCCACCACCCGCTTGACGTACTCGTCCCCCGGCTCGAGGGGTGCGTTGAAGATCACGATGTCGCCGCGTTGTGGCGAGCCGTTCGGCCCGTCGAAGACGTAGCGGAGCTTGTCCACCAGGAGCCAGTCGCCCGGTTTCAGGGTGGGCTCCATGGAATCGGACAGAACGAAGGAGCTTTCGACTACCAGATTGCGCAACACGGCCAGAAACGCGATCACCAGGATGAGATCGGTGATCAACCCGCTGGACGGGCTCTGTCTCTGCCGGAAGCGGCGGTAGCGACGGCGAGCCGTCTCGATCAACCGCATTGGCATGGTTCTTCTACTCAGCGAAGAGCTTTTTCTCGATCAGGGCGGCGCCGGTCGGGGTGAGCCTCACCGTGCCGTTGCCCGGCATGTCCACGTACTTGTACTTCCTCTTCGCCTCGGACAGGCAGACCTGTATGTTGGCCGGAGCTTTCAGGCCGAGGTGGCGGAAGCACTCCGTGATTTCGTCGTGCAACACCGTCTTGCGTCCCAGAATCTTCTGGAGGTAGTAGAGGTAAAGGGTGCAGCGCTCGTAGTTGGAGTGTACCTTGGCCCCCTTGACGTAGTCCTTGAGTGACTTGACGCCCTCGCCGCCTTTGAGTTCGAGGGGGATGACGTTGATTTTTTTCGGTTTCGAGCGCGGCCTGCCGCGGCGCTTTTTGGGTTTGGCCGCCCGGGTCTTCGGCTTGGACGTTCGTGTTTTCGGCTGGGCGGCCAGCATGTCCAAGAAGCGCGCGAACTGCTCGTCAATGAACTCGCGCGTCCCCGTCGCTTTCCACGAACGGGCGGAGAGGTCTATCTCCACCGAGTAGGTCTCTGTCTCTTTGGACGGCTTGTTCTCGGGCATTGTCCACCTCGTGTCTGGTCCTTTTCAGGATACGTAACTCTTTTTAAGCTCCACCTATAAATTCACGAGTGAACGAGAAATCTCAAGAGCAGCCTAAGGGAACTCCAGGTAAATATAGGTCCGGTGGGGATCCGACCCGCAGTTCGATCAATGGCGGGACGCTCTCGAAGTAAACCGCGGCGAAGTGTTCCGCATCTCGCCCAAAAGAGGCGCTACCGCCTTGGTGGGCCGGAATTACAGGAGCCTATCCCGGTCCTCTTCGTCGAGAAAGACGAAGGCTCCGGCGAGATCGGCGGGATGGCTTTCGAGGACCGGCTCCCCTGGACCATGGGTATCGGTCCCGTCGAGCAGCCCTTGAAGCCTTTCCGCAATTACTTTCTCGTGTGATTCGGGGGGCATAGTATAGTAAAAGGTATCAATGAGTTGGTGGAACCTAAAAAAGCGACTGGGGGGTGATTGTACCGATAAATTTATTTCTGGTCAAGAAATATTTTTATTAATTATATGAGTTGCATTTTTTTGATAATCATAGAGTTCGAGTCCGTACACAATAATTCGTTAATTGATATGGTATTCCGGCGGCGGGGCTTCATGGTTGTGGCCTGTAAACGGGCCTTCGGTTTGTCTGGCACCGCGGTGCTTTTTTCTGGTACAATGCTCGAGGTGTTTTCAACCTGCCACCAGGGCCCGGCGCCCCTTAGGCCCGGCCCGGTTCTTCCGGGGTCACTCGAATGAAATGGATTTCCCGTAAGACGATAATGATCGTGATTGCGGTCATCGTCGGTCTGATCATCCTTATGGCCGCCCTCTCCGGATTCTTCGTGGATATCTTCTGGTACACATCCGAGGGCTACGCCGACGTATTCTGGACCCGCATCTGGTCCGCGGTGGGCTTCGGGCTCATCATCTTCGGCCTGTACGTGGTTGTTGTGGGCACGAGCCTCCTCCTGGCCTGGATCTTCAGCCGCCAGAAACCCCACGTCGTCGCCGAGGAGGCGGTCATGCTCCCCTCCTTCGGGGAGAAGCTCCGCAAATGGGGGGTTTGGCTATTTATCGCCGTGGGAGGGGCCTTCGCCATCATCAACGGCATCTCAGCCGGGGGTGAATGGCAGGTGTTCCAGCGCTTCCTCCACGCCACCAGCTTCGGTCTCCAGGATCCCGTCTTCGGAAACGACGTCTCCTTCTACGTCTTCAGGCTCCCCTTTTACAGGATGATCTACGACCACCTCTCCGGCGCCCTCCTCCTCTCGGCGGTCCTCATCGTGGTTTGGTACGTCTTCCGGAGGATGATCTGGATCGAGAGCTGGAAGCTGCGCACAAACACCCTGGTCAAGGGCCACGTTCTGGCCATGGTCGGCGGCATGTTCGCCCTGAAGGCCTGGGGTTACTACCTGGATAAGTTCGACATCCTGTTCACGGACCACGGCAAGTTCTACGGCGCCGGATACGCCGACGTCAACGCCAGCCTGCCCATGTACAACGTCCTTTTCTGGCTGACCCTGGCCTTCGGCGTCGCCGTGTTGGTCCTGACCTGGCTGAAGAGCAACAACCTCAAGATGCTCCTGATCATCGTGGCCTCTTTCATCGTGCTGCCGCTCGTCCTCCTCTACGCGGTCCCCTGGGCGGTGCAAACCTTCGAGGTCAACCCCAACGAGCTGCAGGCCGAGGAGTCCTACATCGGGAACAACATCACGATGACCCAGGCCGCTTACGGGTTGGACCGGATCACGCCGCGGGCTTTCGGCGAATCGGGCGAAGTGTTCGCGGTGAACGAGGGCCTCAGCGGGCTGGGGGAAGTTCTGGTCGAAAAAACCTCGACGGGCTCCACCAGCGGCGCGTCATTCACTCCCGAAGAGGTGGAGGGCGCCGGAGTCGGACCACTACTGACCCGCGCCGACATAGAGAACAACCGGCCCACCATTGACAACATCCGCATCTGGGATTGGCACAACCTGCGGCCCGTGTACGACCAGAAGCAGAGCTTCAAGGACTACTACGAGTTCGGCGAAGACGTGGACATAGACCGGTACACCCTGGACGGACGCCAGACGACGGTCACCCTCTCCCTGCGCGAGCTGAACCTGAACGGTCTTCCGGCGCAGGCCGACACCTGGCAGAACCGCCACCTGGTGTACACCCACGGCTACGGCGCCGTGGCGAATCCGGTGAACCTGAAGAGCCCCTCCGGCCAGCCCGTCTTCTACCTCCAGGACATCCCCCTGGTGAACCGGATGGAGGTCAAGCTCGAACGACCGCAGATTTACTTCGGCGAGGGCAACATGGACTACTCCTTCGCCCCGGCCTCGGAGCCCATCGAGATAGACTACCCCGTGGGGAACACCAACCAGCTCACCAGCTACGACGCCAGCCTCGGCGGCGGGATACCGGTGGGCGGGTTCTGGCGCCGCTTGGCCATAGCGATTAACCTGGGCTCGCTGGACGTGTTCCTCTCCGACTACATCACGCCCGAGAGCCGGCTTCTCATCCGCCGCAACATCCTGGAGCGGGTGGACGAGGTGGCGCCCTATCTCTACACCGACACCGACCCTTACCCCGTCCTGACCGACGACGGCATCTACTGGATCGTGGACTGCTACACCGTCACCAGCCGCTTCCCCTACTCCCAGCCGATGCTGGATAACGGGGGGAACTACATCCGCAACTCGGTGAAGGTTGTGGTCAGCGCCTACACCGGCCACATGGACTTCTACGTCATGGGCAAGGACCCCCTGATCGAGACCTGGACCAATGTCGTCCCGGGCATGTACAAGGATTTCTCGGAAATGCCCCCCGATATCCAGGCCCACGTCCGCTACCCTAACGCCCTTTTCGCCGTCCAGAGCCTGGTCTTCGCCACGTACCACATGTCCGACCCCCAGGACTTCTACAAGCGCTCGGACCGCTGGGAGATTCCGGGGCACACCAAGGAAGGCGAGCTCTTCGACGCCTACTACATGACCATGCGCCTGCCCGAGGAGGCCAAGGAAGAGTTCCTCCTGGTCACACCCTTCGTGCCCGAGGGGAAGACGATCATGGTGGGCTGGATGTGTGCGCGCTGCGATCCGGAAGCGTACGGCGACCTCGTGCTCTACACCTTCCCCCGTACCTCCACGATTTACGGGCCGGATCAGATAGACGCCCTGATGAACCAGTACCCCGAGTTCTCCAAGGAGAGAACCCTGTTGGGGGAGAAGGGGTCTCAGGTGGCTATGGGGCGGATAGTCATCATCCCCATCGAGAACTCCCTCCTCTACGTTGAGCCGGTTTACATCCAGGCCGAGGGGAACGCCATCCCCGAGCTGAAGTACATCCTGGTGGCCTACGGGAACCAGATAGCCATGTCCGACACCCTGGACGGGGCGCTCGACAAGCTCTTTGGCCCCGCGACCCCGATCACCGAGGAACCGGTCGTCCCGGAAGTGGGTGGGGAGACCCCGGTCGAGACGGTGGAAACCGGGGGACCGGTCATCCCGGCCGGTCTCGGCGAGCTGCGGGACCTCGCGCGTGAGCTCGACGCCGCCTGGAAGGACTACAACGAAGCCCGCGCCGTCGGCGACTGGGAGGCCTTCGGTCGCGCCGAGAAGCGGATCGAGAAGCTGCTCAATCGTCTGGACGAGCTGGCGGGGGGTAACCGGTAGATGAGAGCTGCGCCGCTCCTCCTTTTCGCCCTGGGCAGCGCCGTCGCGGCCTCCAATCTCACGGTACCGGCGGACGATCTGGTACACGGCGGGGGTCTGGTCTCCGTCGAGACCGGCGGCGTGTGGCTGACGGGCGGCCAGACCGGCTCCTGGGCCGAGTATGAGGTCAAGCTGCCCTCCTGGGTAAAAAGCTTCGCGGTGGACATCGAGTGGTGGTCCCCCAGGCCGGGTGACGGGATAGCGGTTTACCTCTACGACTACGGCGCCAAGGGTCCCGTCGAAATCCTCGGAGCCCCGGGGGGGCTGGATTTCCACTGGCGTCTCTGGAGCGTCTCCACGGACCGCTACGGCTTTTCATCCTCCTCCCCGCAATTCCTCCTCACCCGGGGCGGCAACCCCGGCGGTCTGCGCCCGGTGGACGACGCCTGGAGGGTCAGGCTCCTGGTCTACGCCGACGGGGGGCTCCCCTTCGTCACCGACGAGTCGGTCCGCCTGGAACGCGTCCGCTGGAACATCTCGGAACGCGACGAGCTGTGGAGCCCCGATTCGCCCAGTTGGGGCGCCCTCGTGGTCCCCGGTGACTCTTCGGGGTTCGATTTCGGGCGCGACCTCCTGGTCGCCTCGGCCACGGGAAGACCGCCCGTCGGTGAGGAGCTCACGGCCCGGGGACGGCTCCTGGCCATCCGCGCCGCCACGGTTCAGGCCCTCGCCCTCGCCGTGGCCTACATTGGGAACGTCATCCCCGACACGGTGAAACCCGACCAATTGCCCGGTTACCGCATCCTAAACCGGGAGCTGCTCGACGACGGCCGCTGGCTCGTGGAGATAGGGATCCCGTTGAACGGGCCCGGCGGGCTGGCGGATTTTCTGGGCTACATCGAGATTCGGCGGAAGTGATCCGCCGCCGAGCCACGAGTCGTGACTACCCCCGCAAAACCCGTCATTGCGCTGATGGCGGGGGGGAGCGGCCGGCGTTTCTGGCCTCTCTCCCGCTACCGGCAACCGAAGCAGCTCCTCTCCCTCGGCGGGGAGGAGAGCCTGCTGCGCGCGGCGTTCCTTCGAGCGCTGCTCCTGACCGATCCGGAGCGGATTCTCGTGGTGACCCGGGAAGATTTACAGGAGGTCACCTCCGCCGAGCTTCCCGGGCTGCCCAAGGATAATTTTCTCCTGGAGCCGCTGGGCGCCGACACCGCCCCCTGCGTTGGGTTGGTCGCCCTCGAGGCCCGCCGGCGGTACGGCGATCCGGTGCTGGTCATGCTGCCCGCCGATCACCGCATCGCGGACTCGGGCCGCTTCGCCGAGGTGGTGCGGAACGGCGTCGAAATAGCCCGGCGGGAAGACCTCCTCGTAGTGCTGGGTTTGCAGCCGACTCGTCCGGAGACCCAGTACGGCTACATCCAGGCGGGGGAGGTCTCACCGGACGGATACCGGCCCGTTCTCCGCTTTATCGAGAAACCGGGGACGGCGGAAGCCGAACGGTTTTCGTCGAGCGGCGGCCACTACTGGAACTCGGGCGTTTTCATCTGGCGCGCGAGCGTCGTTCTCAGGGCTCTCGAGCGGCACGCGCCCGGGGTTTTCCGTCCGCTGGAAACACTGTCCGGCCTTGCGGGGCCGTTATCCGGCGAGGTTCTGCGCTCCGCCTACAACGCGGTCGAGCGCATATCCGTGGATTACGCCGTCCTGGAACGGGCCGACAACGTGGTCATGCTGCCGGCGGATTTCGCCTGGGACGATCTGGGTCAGTGGACCAGCCTGCACC
>JAPLSK010000172.1 GCA_026398675.1 bacterium
GGCGAGACCATCCGGTCGTGCTTGGCTATTTCTTCTTTGTTGTTAAAATCAATTATATAGATGGGAAGTTTTTCTAGCGTTTCAATATCGGTTTGAGCCATTGCTCTACCGAGCTCTAGTGAAATTAGATGATAAAAATGATTCAAGAGTCTAGAATTAAATATACCAAGCAAATACCGTATATCATAACTGGAATCAACAAGGACTGCTGAATGGATGTTGTTCAAGTGGTAGAAGTTATTTAAGTCTAATGTTGCAGTAAGACTATCTCCAGTTTGACGGATTAAAATTTTGTCAGATTGAACAACATCTTTATCCCATCCACCAGACCAGAGGAATTTAGGATCTATATTGAGATAATTTCCAGCGTATTCTAATTGGTAGCGTCCAATTTCTCTTCCAGAGATTAATCCTTGTTTCCAAGATGCACCTTTACTATTAGATGCAATAATACTTTTCTGGCCAATCTTTGAACGAACACCTGTATGAATGCTTATTATTCTTGAAGCAGGAACACCGGTGGTTTCAATTTTTTTAACAAATTTATATGAGCTTTCATTAAAGAATAGCCTAAATCTATTATAAACAACAGTTTCATAATAAGATTGCATGTATGAAAATTCAGGTGAAATTTTAGGTGGTGTTTCTACTAACCTAGCTTTAACTTGATTATTGTTTCTACGAGAATTTTCCTTTTCTCTTTTTGCTACTATAATTGTAGGTAAACCTATAGTAGCCTTTGGCCAAAAATCAGAGTTATACATTGAGAAATCAAGTAAACAACATGTATTAAGTAGAAATCTCCGGAGCTTCGAGAAATATCTACCAATTAAGAAACTGTCAGGTAATATGAAACTAATATAACCACTCACATTAGCTATTTGTACAGCACGGTCTAGGAAGAGAGCATAAGTGCTTAACTTATATTCCGCTGAATTCGGAAACGATGATCTGATGTAATTTTGAAAGGTATTATCAACCTTCTGTACTCCTCTTAGACCAAAGCTAACATACGGCGGGTTGCCGATGACGTCGTCGAAGCCGCCCCGCTTCATTATCTCCGGCCAACCATTCGGCCCGTCCCAGTCGAAGGCGTTCACCCTCCGCCGCACCGCGTCATCCTCGAACAGGTCCTTCTGGTCGCCGGAGTAGAAATCGCTCCCGATGAGCGAGTTCCCGCACCGGACGTTCCCGGAAAGATCTGGCAGGAGCGCCACGTGCGACATGTCCATCTGCAGCGGGGCCTTCTCCAAAAGCCACAGGCAAAGCGATAGCTGCGTGACCTCGACGGCGTTGGCGTCTATGTCCACGCCGTGGAGATGCCGCAGAACGATGGTGCGGCGGTCCTCGTGGGTCAGCGGGCGGCCGTACTTGTCGGAGTACCAGCGTTCGAGCCAGCGCGCGGCGCCAATCAGGAAGGAGCCGGACCCGCAGGCGGGGTCGAGTATTTTAATTTTCGCGGCCTGGGAGGGCGACCGGCCCTCGAAGAGCGGGGAGAGGGTGTTTTCGACGATGTAGTCCACGATGTAGCGCGGGGTGTAGTAAACGCCGCCGGCCTTGCGCACCTCGGGCTTGGGCTCGATCTTCACCCGGCGGGCGGGGGTGATGCGCACCTGGGAGCCGAGGAACTTTTCGTAAGCCTTGCCGATGATTTCCACGGGCATGGCGGAGAAGTCGTACACGGCATCGGGGTCGGCCAGCTCCTTGACCACGGCGCGGATTTTGTCCGGCTCCAGGTGCAGCGCGTCCACGGGGTGGCGCTCGAAGAAGCGGCTGTTGTAAGTGGGTTGCAGCCGGGAGACCAGATCGGAGAGGTGTTGCCCCGGGTCGTTGGCCTCGGCGATCTGGTAGAGCCACCCGCCGCGCTCGCCGTAGCCGCGGTCTTCCAGGATGCGCAGGAGGAGGAGGCGGTCGAGGACGCGCTGGGTGTATTCGGAGAGGTCCCAGTCGTGGGCCAGGCGCTCGTTCTTGACCAGGGCCTGGGCGATGAGCAGGCGATAGCTTTCGAGGTCCTTGAGGAAGGCCTCGTCGGGGGGCAGGGAGACTTTGGTGGTGGTGGCGTAGGCGCGGAGCTTGCCGTCCAGGACGGCCTGGCGGGAGAAGTAACCGGCCAGGGTATCCCATTTATCGGCGTATTCTTTATACGTGCAGCAGAGGTCGGGGATGCGGAAGCGGTTGGTCTCCTTGGACGGCTTGGTGGAGGTGTTGTAGACCTCCCACTCCTCGAAATCGGTGAGGACGCCGACGGAGACGGTTTCGAGGTTCCAGCCGTAGCGGAGGACCTGAAAGATGGCGCTTTTGTCCTGGGCGACCTTCACCTTGGGGGCCTTGGCCTCGATGACCACCGCCGGTTGCCCGCGATCGTCGTAGAGGATGTAGTCGGCCTTCTTCTTGCCGGACTCGGTCTCCACCGGCGGCTCGACGCGGACGATGTTCGGGTCGGTGACGTCCCAGCCCAAATTGACCAGCATTACATCTATCAGGCTCTGGCGGGTCTGCGACTCGTTGTTGGCGTACAGGCCGTAATTCTTCTCGAACTCCTCTTTTAATTCGTGGATGGTTTTCAATTCCGCCTCAATTACCCGATACCAATCCGACCCTCGGGGTAGGAGTAGTGGGCTTCGCCGCGCTTCTTGCCGATAGCCAGGCCCAAGGACAGCGGACCCACGCGACCGGCGAACATCAACAGGATTATCACGATTCGCCCGGCGTAGGATAAATCCCCGGTTATCCCCGCGGAGAGGCCGACGGTGCCCCAGGCGGAGACCGTCTCGAAGAGTATGTCCAGCGGCGGCTGGTCCTCCAAAAGCAGCAGGATGAAAAAGCCCGTGACAACGAAGGCGAGACCGCCCACCAGGACGGTCAGCGCCTGCTTGATCACCCCGGAGGGAATCTCGCGCTTGAAGACCTCGACGCGACTCTTGCCGCGCAGGTTGGCCCAGAAATTAAGGATGATGACGGCGAAGGTGCTGGTCTTGATGCCGCCGCCGGTGGAGCCGGGGCTGGCGCCGATGAACATCAGCACTACCATGACGAAGAGCGTCCCCGAGCGCAGGGCGTCGGTGGGGATGGTGTTGAACCCGGCGGTTCGGGTGGTGACCGACTGGAAGTATCCGGCCGCGATTTTTTCGCCCACGCCAAGGCCCTGCATGGAGTTCGACCACTCCAGGGGCGTGATGGCGATCCAGCCGACGAGAATCAAGATTGCGGTGACGGCAAGGACGAGCTTGGTTTGCAGGTTGAGGCGGCTCTGGGGCTGGCCTTTCTTGTGCCGTCGGCGCAGGCTGGTCAGGTTCATCAACACGACGAAGCCCAGGCCGCCCAGGATGATGAGGGAGGAGATGATCATCGAAGTGCCGACTGAGGAGACGTGGGGCTCCAAGTTGTCGGCGTTCAAGGAGAATCCGGCGTTGCAGAAGGCGGCGATGGAGTGGAAGGCCGAGGAGAAGAGGAGCTGGCTCTGGTCGGTGTACTTGGGCTCCCAGGTCTTGTACAGAAGGCCGAATCCGAGGAGCTCGATCAGGAGGGTGGCCAGTAACATGTACACGAGGAGTCGTCGGACGGTGGATAGGGCGTCGGCCTCGTAGGCATGGGAGTATAGGGCAATCTCCTTACGGGCCAGCCGGATGCCCAGGATGGTGGAGAAGAAGGCGGTGAAGCTCATCAGGCCCAGGCCGCCGATCTGAATGAGCCCCATTATCACGGACTGGCCGAAGCGGGTGAAGTAGCTCCCGGTGTCCACCACGGTCAGGCCCGTGACGCAGGTGGCGCTGGTGGCGGTGAAGAGGGCGTCTATGGGGTGGATCTGGCCGGATACCGTGGCGCGGGGGAGCGACAACAGGAGGGTGCCCACCCCGATCACCGCGAGGAAGGTCAATAGGATGGAGCGGACCGGCCGCTGGGCGAGGGCGACCAGGGTGCGGTTGCCGCGGATGAAGCGGATGATGAGGTTGGCGGCGATGAAGAGCTGGCCGCCCAGTAAGCTCTCGGGGGTTCCGGTATCGCCGCCGCTCCAGACGCTGGGGATGTCTCCACCGGACTGGGGCGAGCTGACGAGGAGGTAGACGACGTAAACCGCCACCACGATGAGCTCGGCCAGGTGCTCCTTGATCCAGGTCAGCCTCTGGTGCGTGAACAGGAGCTGGGCCAGGGGCATGAGGCAGAAGATGAGGATGATGAGCGCCTGGGCGATGTGGACGATCTGGCGGAGGAAGTCGGAGGGGAAGAAGCCGTACTCGACGATGAAGCTGGCGATGGCGACGACGGCGCAGGTGAGGAAGATCCAGCGCAATAGCCGATCCACCCTGGCCCGCAGAGCGGGCGTGAAGGTGAATTTCTGCTGAATCAGCTCCCGGACCGATTCTTCCTGTCGAGGCATGGGAATGGCTGGGTGTCGGTCGTGACCCTCGCATTGTACCCCAGCCGTGCCTCCCCCGGCAAGGAGGGGGTTCCCGGACCGAGCGGGGAATGCACGAAGGGCGGGAGTGACCCGCCCTCTTTGTTTCCGGAAAGTTCGGGGCTACTGGAAGAGCGCCTTGATCTGGCCGAAGGAGGTCTCGATGATCGTCACATCCGGGCTTTCCTCGTCTCCGACCATGCTGTACGGCATCGGATTGGTCCATTTGCGTAAAAGCACGTTGTCTATAATATGGTCATTGGTGAGGTCGCCGGTGGAGGCGCAGAATCCCAGCCCCCCGTGGTCCCCGTCACCGTCCGGGGTGTTGAAGGTGTGCTCATAGAAGAGGATGTCGGAGTCCAGTTTCAGGGTGAGCTTTCCCCCGAGTCTGACGAGCTCCACATGGTGCCATATCCGGTCGCACACCCGGTCGTCCTCGATGGTCGTGAGGCGGTTGTCGGTGCTGTCCTCGATGAGGGCCACGTGCCGCCTGTTGGAGTCACCTTCGCCGGGGTGGGCGTCGAACTCGATGCCGTAGCCCGGGATTGCGTCCCCGTCCGCGGTGGTGAAGCCGAGGCCGCGGCCGCACGAGGGGGTGCCGTCGGCGTAGGGCGCCTCATCCTTGTAAAACATGGCGCAGAAGCCCTCGGCACCCGTTCCGCCTCCCACGAGGTAATCGAAGGTGAGGACCCACCCGTTGAGCCGGGTCATGTCGAGGTCGGCGAAAATGGCCGTCCCCAGGTCGCACTCCTGCCGGGTGAGGTAGAAGACCTCGTCCGCCGGGTCCCAGCATCCCTCGAGGTAGCTCTCCCCGGCGTGGCGGTAAACGCTCCAGCCGCCGGAGCGTGTCGGGTCGTCGTCGAAGGGCTCGTAGAGCTCGGCATACCCATCAACGTTGCTCTCCGATGACGCGTCGTGGTTGCCGTAGTATATGTAGATGTTTGTGGCGTTGGGGATCTCCGGCACCCGGATCCAGAACTCGGCGGAGGATGACTGCTTGAGGTCTTCGATCCAGTACAGGAGCGGATTGCCGTCCATATCGGTGAAGCGGATGTCGTCGAAGTCCGTCTGCATGCTGCCTCGGTACACCACGGTCAACGGGATGGGGAAATTAATGAGGAGCTCGTTGCTGTAATGGTTGTCTATGAAGACCCGCGCACGGTGGTTCCAGGCGTCGTCCCACCACGGATCCCCCCTGGGCCGGGGAGTGACGCTCTCGAAGGCCGCATCGGAGCCTGAGTTGATGGTCATCGCGCCTGCCGAGAAGCAGATGAAGAGCAGAAAGCAGCCGATTGCCCGCGTAAACATGACTGTACCTCGCAGATTAGGGGTTCCCAAGGGAAGGGTCGGGAATGCCGGTGTTTCATCGGAGTCGGGTAATCGTTTCGGTGATGTCACCCTAATCCACTCATTCATACGGAAAAAGCAAGGACCGTGCCCTAAACGCGCGCGGCGCGGACGCGGGCGTGGCTGGAATCCGTTAATTGAGGATTGGTCGAAAGGGGCCGGCGGGCTCCAGTTTGCCGCAGCAGATTGCGGTTGGATGTGAGAATGGCTCACCGCATCTCGACGTCGCGACGGCCCGCCGGGTCGTCCGCCGCGCGCCGGATTGGGGGACGGGGACTCCGTGCGTTCGCCTTCTTTTATCCTTGTCCCGGGCTCGGATGACGTAGGGGCGGTTGTCCACACCCGTCGTGAGCTTAAATGTAGGGCGG
Organism: bacterium; assembly: GCA_026398675.1. NCBI lineage: Bacteria > bacterium. The sequence continues at coordinate 6,112 of JAPLSK010000172.1, forward strand.
GGATTCCTATCCCCGCCGTTCCACCCCTCTCCCTCGCCCGTAGGCGAGTTCCACCCCCCTCCCTAGCCCTCCCCCCAGAGGGGGGAGGGAGATTGCGGCAGCCCTCACCCCCGACCCGTCGGCGCGCCGCTCCCGCAGGGAGAGGGAGACGTAGGGGCGGGTGTCTCGCCCGCCCGCGGGCGACCGTGGACGGTCGCCCCTACGGGGCATTGCACGGTTCTAAATGTAGGGCGGGGATTCCTATCCCCGCCGTTCCACCCCTCTCCCTAGCCCGTAGGCGAGTTCCGGGGGGGGGGGCCCGTAGGCGAACCCGCCCCTCTCCCTAGCCCTCCCCCCAAAGGGGGGAGGGGACAGGCAGCCTTCGCTCCGGCCCGGAATCGGTACAAAAAAAACGGGCCCGCGGGCCCGCTCGAATTCATTCCTATTGCCCGGGGAATCACGGCGCGGGCCTGGAGCCGCCTACGAGGCGCAGCACGTCCGCCGCCCGGACGACGCCCCTCGGCGCGCCGTCCTCACCGCAGACCACCAGGAGCTCCACCTCGGGATCGGCGAAGAGCACCGCCATTTCCGCCAGCCCGGCGCCGGGCCCCACCACGGCGAACCCCGTGGACATGAGCTCCTCCGCCGCGCGTCGGGGGAGGGTGGACGGCTTGCGCTGGAGCTCCGACAACCGACGGACCAGGTAGGCGTAGAAGTCGTGGGTGGTGGTCTGGCCGTGGCTCATCGGCTGGGTCGGGCCGCGCAGGCCTTCGAGAAAGTCCAGGTGGGCGCGCAGGAGGCTTTTCCCCGTCTTGGGGTAGACCGACAGGAGGTGGCGGGTGCTCGAGTCGGGCATCTTCTCCTCCTTCCCCGGGGCGATGGCGCAGAGGACGACGTAGAGCTCCAGGTCCGCCTCGGACACCTTCGCCTCGGGAACCCGCTCGCCCACCGTCGCCGCCAGCTCGTCGTCCTGGTCGGAGAAGCGCGAGGAAAATTTCTCCAGGGTGTCCACGGCGTCGGCCAGCCAGGCGCCCAGGGCCGTGCTCGTGCCGAAAAGCAGCCCCGCCCCGATGATGGCCGCGTCGTCGGAGTGCCCCGGCCCCACGCGGTAGCGGATGTAGTTGTACTCGTAGGGGCCGTCGTCCACGTCCGCGACGGTGCGTTTCCCCGCGTCGGCTATCAACCCCGCCCGGCGGAACTTTTCGAGCCGGGCCTCGTCGTGGGCCTCGTGGGCCAGCCGGTCCGGGTCCTCGCCCAGCTCCTTCATCACGCGGGTATCCACGACGAAGCACCTTCCGCCGCCGATTTCGACGCCGTGGGTCTTCTCGGCGCGGGCCCGCACCGCCTCGTCGTCGCGCAGCCCGCCGATGTACATCCCCCGGAGCACCTCGCGCGGCTCCACCTCGATCCCGGCGAGCCAGGGCACCCGCAGGAGGGGATGGCCGGCCGCGTCCACCAGCCTTTTCCTCGGGCTACCCCCGACGGCGGCTTCCACCCAGTCGGCGATTTCGTCAATCAGGGCCTGCCGGGCCCGGCGGCAGTCGGTCACGTTCCAGCCCAACAGCCCCACGATGCGGTGGGTCGTCAGGTCGGGGTAGCGGCGCTTGTGGAACGCCCCGGCGCCGGTGTGGGCGTGGCCCTCGATGGACTGGGCCAGAATCAGCTCGGCTACGCCTTGCTCCGTGTCCAGCCGCTCCTCCTCCACGAGGCTCGCGTAGTCGCGCCGGACGAGATCCTCCAGGTTGGGTGCGGAAGCCATGCTCCTCCCGAGGGCGGGTGAGGGGTCACGCGGTTACGGTCGCGCGGGGGTCGGTGTGGGCCTAGGGCGCCGTCAGCGGCGGACCGAGGCAGGTCGAACGGATGTCGGAAATTCCCGTCCAATACCGAATCTGCGGCATGTCCTTCCCGTCGAGGTCGTCCAGGTTTAAAAAGATGACGTTGTCCCGGTCCTCGTAGGCTCCGGCGGCGACGATGACCCCGCCGGGGCCCACCGCCACGCTCTCCGGTGCGTCCCCCGGAACCTTGCAGTTCTCGCTGAAATTCTCCCCGGGCCGCTGGTAGAACACCACCGGCGTGTCCTGGTAATCCCGGCCGAGGTAGGCGAGGGTCCCGTCCTCCCCGAGGTCGAAAGAAATTATCCCCCCCGCGTTGCCCGCGGTCATGATGAACTCGTAGGTTCCGGTGGCCAGCGTCCGGGCGTAGACCAGGGCGGATTCGCCGGGCTCCTTCGCCTGGTGCTGGTAGTAGAGCACGCCGCCGGAAACCAGGCAGGGGATGGTGTTGGCGTTGTAGGTTTCCAGGGGCTCGACGGTCCCGGCGCCCAGGTCCGCGGTCCACAGCTCGTATTTTCCGGGGGGCCCGGCGGCCACGTAGAGGGTCTCGGCCGCCTCGTCGAGCCGAGGCTGGCGCAGGAGCTCGCCCGACGACCGCGCCCGGCTCAAGTCGCGGACGTACCCTTCATCGCCGGAGTGCGCGCCCATCAGCCGGTTGAAAAGCGCTTCGCCGTCGAGGAGCAGCTCCGCCTCCCCGCCCGTGGTGAGCCGGTATACGCCGAGACCGTCCGCGGTGCGCAGGACGGCGACGATGCCCGTTCCGTCCGGCGTCGGGTGGATGTCGCCGATGGGGCTCGCGCCCCCGGGCAGCGTCAGCTCCTTGAGCTCCTGGTCTTTCACCGCCTCGTAGTAGATTAATGTGTCATCCCCCACGAACCAGAGGGTCGAGTCCGCCACGGGCCAGAGGTCCGGCGGGAGCCCGGCCACCGGCTCGTACCCCGCCTCGCGCATCTCCGCCGACCGGTCGCGCCAGAGCGGCTCCAGGTCGCTCACCGCCTTGTCCACTCCCTGGGTGAACCCGCCGACCGCCTCCTCCATGTCGCACTCGCCCGACAGAAGGAAGATGACCACTCCGACGACGCTCGTGAGAACCATCATAAGGACGGCCATGACGATGACGCCCTTCATGCCGCGGCGCGGGCTTCCCCCCAACGACGGGGCCGGACCGCCGTAATCCTTGGGAGGGCCGTAGACCCCCGTGTCCGGGAATCGATCCACCGGCTGCTCGGTCTCGGGCGCGCGGTAGGACCTGGTGATAGTGACCGCCGGTTCCGGCTCGGAGAACTCCATGGTCACGGACTCGGATTCGGGCGCGGGCTTGACTTCCCCCATCCCGGGGGGCAGGCTGGCCTCGCCCGCCTGCTTCTCCTCCCAGCTCGGCTTCACCCGAACGCCGCACATCGGGCAGCGTCCGCCCAGGGGGTCTATGAACTCGGCGCCACACTTCCGGCAGAGGTACATGGCGAAAATCCCGGTTTTCCGGTCGCGGACCGGAGGTTTTTAAGATGTGTATCCACCCCAAGTATAACCGACCGGGGGCGGCGAGGTGGCCCTTAAAAACGCCGGATGACCTCCGGGGCGTTTTGGGATAAAATGACCGCTCCCTCGATCAAAGGTGGGCCGTGCGCTTCGGGATGCACCTCTCGGTGGGGAAGGGGATAGACGCGGTGCCCGAGCTCGCCCGGCGGGTGGGCGCGGACACCTACCAGGTCTTCGTGGACTCGCCCTCGAGCTGGAGCTACTCCGGGTGGGACCCGGCCAAGACCGCCCGGTTCCGCGAGCGGAGGGCGGAGCTGGGGCAGGGCCCCGTCGTGGTCCACACCGGGTACCTCATCAACCTCGGCGGCCCCAAGGCCGACGTTTACGCGCACAGCCTCGCGGCGCTGGCGGCGGAGTTCGCCAAGGCCACGGCCATCGGCGCCGACTACCTGGTCCTCCACCCGGGCAAGCACCTGGGGACCGGGCGCGAGGCGGGCCTGAAAAAAATCGGGGCCGGGCTCGCGCGGGTGATGGGAAAAAATCCCGCTGGCGCGCCGGTGCTGCTCCTGGAATACTCTGAGGGCTCGGGGACCTGCCTGGGGACGACCTTCGAGGAGCTGGCCTTCCTCCTGGACGGCCTGGATAGAGAAGGCAAGGGGCTTAAGTCCCTTGTCCCGGCGGGCGTCTGCCTGGATACGGCCCATCTGTGGGGCGCCGGTTACGACCTCTCCACCCCGGATAAGGTCGCTTCGGTGCTGGACGCATTCGACCGCGTCGTCGGCCTGGACCGGCTGGGCTGCTTTCACCTGAACGATTCGGTGAAGGAGCTTGGGTCGCACACCGACCGCCACGCGTACCTGGGCGAGGGGAAGATCGGGCTGGAGCCGTTCCGGGCGCTGGTCCGGGACGTGCGCCTGGAGCACGTCGCCATGATTCTGGAGAAGACGGGCCGGGACGAGGACCACTGCCGGGAGCTCATTCGTTCCCTGCGGAGCCTGGCCCGGTGAGGGTTGTCGGATTTCCCGGTCGGTGCTACACTTACCATGGTGGCGCGCCGCCGGCGGGTGACCAGGGGAGCCGCTTTGCGTTACGAGGAACTGCGGGAAAAGCTGAACCAGGTTCTGGCCGACGCGGGTCCGCTGCGGCGCATGGCGCTGGAGACGCTGGGCCGTCTGCACCGCCGGATCGAGGACTACCGGCAGTCCGCGGCCCGGCTGCGGTCGCTCCTGCGGGCCAGCGCGCAGCTCCAGACCACCGGTTCGGGCGCGACGTCGGCATCGCGGGCAGCCTCTCCGGGGACGAGTACGTCAACTGGCACCCCAAGGACCTCCTCTTCGTCCCGCTGCACGGCCCCCGGGGGCGGCTGGTCGGCACGCTCTCGGTGGACGACCCCTTCGACGGCCGGCGCCCCACCCGGGATTCTCTGAAGGTCCTGGAGCTTTTCGCCAACATGGCCGCCGGGCTCATCGCCGCCGACCGGCTTCAGTCGGAGCTGGCCGCCACCAGCCGCTACCTGCAGAACCTCATCGCCAACTCCGCCGACATCATCGTCGCCACCGACTCGCACGGCCGCATCGTCCTTTTCAACCACGCCGCCGAGGAGATTCTGGGCTACACGGCCGAGGAGATTCTCGGGCGCCACGCCGGAGAGCTATACGCCAAGGCGCCCGACCGCGATCACATCAAGCACGTCCTGCGCGACGAGGGCTCCGTCGCCGATTTCCAGACCACCGCCCGGGCCAAGTCCGGCGAGGAGATTCCCATCCTCCTCTCCGCCAACGTCCTCTACGATTCCGACGGGTCGTTCATCGGCACCGAGGGGATTTCCAAGGACCTGCGCGAGTACCTCCTGCTGGAGGCCCGGCTCATCGTCGCCGAGAAGCAGAAGACCCTGGCCGAGGCCGCCGTCGGCGTGACCCACGAGGTGAACAACCCCCTGGAGAGCATCATCTCCGCCTGCTCCATGGCCGATCGGTCGCTGGAGTCCGATTCGCCGGACATGGGGCTGGTGCGGGAGAAGCTCGCCATCGCGCTCCGGGAGGCCCGACGCATCAGCGGCATCACCGACCGCTTCACCGAGCTGGCCCACGGCACCGGCTACCGCGTCACCGAGGTGGACGGCGAGGTCGCCATGGTGGACTTCACCAGCGAAGTGGAGAAGGCCTACGCCGCGGGGGAGGTCTGCCCCCTCCCCCGGCGTTACCGCGTCCTGGTCGCCGACGACGAGCCCACCATCCGCGAGCTTCTGGCCGAATACCTCGCCAAGGAGGGCTTCTTCACGGAGACCGCCGTGGACGGCGAGGAGGCGGTGCGCAAGGCCACCGAGGGGCCCGCCTGGGACGTGGTCGTCACCGACATCATGATGCCCAAGAAGACCGGCTACGAGGTCTATTCGGAGATAAAGGAGCGCCGTCCCGGGACCGAGGTGATTCTGATGACCGG
>JAPLSK010000173.1 GCA_026398675.1 bacterium
GTGCGTCACGCTCTGCGACCAGCAAGGCTGGGGGGCGCTCCGTCTGGACGAGGAATTGATTCAGGCCCGGTCCGTGGACGAGCCGGGTCTGGCCGGACCGCACTGCACGAGCTGCGGCCAGTGCACCCTGGTCTGCCCCTCCGGCGCCCTGGTGCCCCGCTCGGCGGTGGTACCGGTGGAGTCGGCGCTCATGGACCGGGACCGTCACTGCGTCGCGGTGCTGGAGCCGACCGCGGCGGCGGCGCTCATGAACGAGATCAAGGTGGACGCCCAGCCCCGGCTGATCGGTACGCTGGCCTCCCTGGGTTTCGCCGGGGTGGTGGATTCCGCCTGGGGGGCGGACGCCTACCTCGGGGAGCTGGCGGACCGGCTGCACCGTGAAAAACCCCGCGCGGCCGTCATCTCGCCCTGCGAGGCGGTGCGGCGGTACGTCAGGCTCAATCGTCCCGAGCTGGCCGGATGGCTCCCGCCGGAGTCCGGGCCGTCCCAAGCGACCGCCGTCAACTGGCGGCAGAAGGTCTCGCCCGAGCTGGGGCTCGCGCCGGGGCACTGCTATCTGGTGCAGGTGACGACGGGCACGGCCGCCAAGGAGGAGGTCCGGCGCCACTCCGTGGACCGCGAGCGGGGGCTGGACGCCTCCCTCACCGTGCGGGAGCTCACCGGGCTGCTGCGGCGGTTGGGGATGACGCCGGAGACGGCCAAGGCGCGGGGCTTCACCCACCTGCGCGGCTCGCGGCTGGGGACGATGCTCGGGGCGCCGGGGGCGGTGACGGACGGCCTGGCGGTCGTCTGGGCCCAGCGGAGCGGCTCCGCTCCGCCCGCGCCGGGAGGCGGGTTCCTCCCCCCCGAGGAGGAGGAGCGGGAAGTCGAGTTGCCGGGAGGCGGGCCGGTCCGGGTTCTCGTGGCCCACGGCGGGAGGCCGGTGAAAAACGCTCTGGACCGGGCGGTTGAATTGAGCGGGGAGAAGGGAGCGTCACGGGTTTTTCTGGAGCTTTACGCCTGCCCCGGGGGCTGCCTGGGCGGCGGCGGGATGCACCGGCTGGCCGGACCGGCCGAGCTCCAGCGGCGGTATCAGGCGCTGGTGTACCTGGCCGGCGGCGCCCAGTGCGATTACCCGCACCAGAACAAGCAACTGCGGCGCTTCCACCCCGAGCTCTTCGAGCCGATTGGGTAGCGTCCCATCCCCCCTTGGGGGGAGGCTCGCCTACGGGCTGGGGAGGGGGGTTCCTATTCCCCCTCTCCCTTTCAGGGAGAGGGCCGGGGTGAGGGTCGAGGTTGGGAAAGTTTTTCCCTCTCCCCGTGGGAGCGGCGCGCCGGCGCGCCGACGGGCCGGGGGGAGGGCTGGGGTGAGGGGTGCATGTCGTAGGGGCCGACCTTCAGGTCGGCCCCTACGAGGTTAGTGCATAATCTTAATCGAACTCGTAGGGCGGGGATTCTATCCCCGCCGAGACAGCTAACGGCGGCCCGCAGAGGGGCCGCCCTACGCTGTAATTCTCTGGCTGGTGCGGCGGTTCAAGCGCCAACAGCCCTGACCTCGTTTTGATGGACGGCGGCCCGTAGAGGATTCGTCCTGCGGGGCCGCCCTGTATATCTTTGTCGCCGGGGAACCCCCGGCGGTTTGATGCTATAATTGGCGGACCGAAGGAGGTCTAGATGCGCGGAGCGGCCCTTTCCCTTCTGTTCGCCGCCGGATTGGCGGTCGCCGCCGAGCCCGTGACACTGGCCGTGACGGACTTCCAGCCTTTAGGCGTTTTCCCCGACCAGGCCCAGGCGGTGGCGGAGATTATCCGGACCGAGCTCGTGGGGCTCCCCGGTGTGCGGGTCATCGAGCGGTCGCAGCTGGCGCGGGTGATCGAGGAGTGGTCTCTCACTACGGCGGGGATGACGGCCGGCGAGGCCGCCGAGTTGGGCGCGTTGACCGGCGCCGATTACATCGCCGTGGGGTCTCTTTCCGCCTTGGGCGAGACGTACACCCTGGCGGTCCGCCTGGTGGACGTGAAATCATCCGAGGCGGTCCTGGGAGAGACGGTGACGGTGGGGACGACGGCCGAGCTCCCCTGGGCCTGCCGGGACCTGGCCAAGGCCCTGGCCGGGGCGATTGGCGCCGAGTCGGGCGCGGTGCAACCGACGGTCGCGGAACCTGTAGTGGAGCCGACGACGCGCCCGCCCGAGGTCGTCTCGCTCGACTTCTACCGCCACGGCGATTACTCCGCCCCCGCGGTGGGCTTCATTCAGGCCGAAACCGAGATGGTCGTGTGGGTTCTCAAGCTCGGGCGAGAGAAGGCCGGTCCCGAGGAGGTCCACGAGGTCACCGTGGTCTGGACCACCCCGGACGGTGAGGTGCGGTGGGAGGAGGTGCGTCCCGCCGTTTTCGACGAGGGGCGGAACTCCCTGCGCGTCATCGGGGGCAAGGGCTACACCGAAGCCGGCATCTGGCAGGCCGGTGAGTGGAGCGTGCAGGTGAAGCTCGACGGTGCCGAGGCCGCCTCGGGGGGCTTCACCGTGGAGTGACATTCCGATGACCGGTCCGGGGGGCCTCCCGTCCGCGTGTTATAATGCTGATTTGTGGCTGCGTCGTCGCGGAAACCGGCGACGGGAATGCTACTGGTGCTAGGAGGGGTCGTAAATGGCGGCGCTGATCGAATGGGTCCCCAACATCAGCGAGGGCCGGCGGGGCGATGTGGTCAAGGCCTGCGTCGAGCCCTTGAAGTCCATCGAGGGAGTCAAGCTCCTCGACTACTCCTCCGACCCGGATCACAATCGCTCGGTCATCACCTGCGTGGGCGATCCGAAGGGGCTCAAAGAGGCTACACTGGCTCTCTACGCCAGGGCCGTCGAGCTCATAGACATGAATCAGCACTCGGGCGAGCACTCGCGCATCGGCGCGGTGGACGTCTGCCCCTACGTTCCGGTGCGCGACGCGCAGATGTCGGACTGCGACGCCCTGGCCAAGGAATGCGCCCGGGCCGTGGCGGAAAAGTTCAATCTGCCGGTGTACCTCTACCGCGAATCGGCGACGGCCCCGCACCGCCAGAGCCAATCCGACATCCGCAAGGGTGAGTACGAGGGCCTGTCCGCGAAGCTGCGGGATCCCCTGTGGAAGCCCGATTTCGGTCCGGACAAGCCGCACCCCACTGCCGGCGCGACCATCATAGGTGCCCGGCCCTTCCTCATCGCCTTCAACGTCAACCTGGGAACCACCGACGTCGGGATAGGCAAGCGCATCGCCAAGGCCATCCGCGGCTCCTCGGGCGGCTTCATCAACATCCAGGGGGCGGGCTTCTACCTGGAGGACCATGAGGAGGGTCCCGTCGCCATCAAGAGCTACGACGAGCACGGCGCCATGGTCACCCACCAGGGCTCTTTCGCTCGGAAGACGGGCATGGTCCAAATCTCGATGAATTTCCTGGACTACACCAAGACCCCGCTCTTCCGCGTCGTGGAGACCATCCGGCGCGAGGCGGCCCGCTACGGCGTCCCCATCATCCAAACCGAGTTGGTCGGCCTGGCCCCCGCCGACGCCTTCATAGATTCCGCCAAGTGGTACATGCAGGTGGACAACCTGAAAAACACCCAGATAATTGACTTCCAAATCTGATTCCATGAACCCACCCAAGCCACCCTTGGTGACCGTCCGGGACGACGGGTATCCCGACCTGATCGTCCACAACGCCTCGCTGGTCCTGACCTGCGCGGGGAAGGGACCCCGGCGGGGACCGGAGCAGGACGAGCTCCACGCCGTCCCCGATGGGGCCGTGGCCGTCACCGGCAGCCGGATAACGGCCGTGGGCCCCGTGGCCGATATCATGCAGATGGGCGGGGCTCCCACCACCCTCCTCGACGCCCGGGGCGGGATGGTGATGCCGGGTATGGTGGACTCCCACACCCACCCGGTGTACGGAGGTAACCGGGCCGACGAGTTCCTGAAGCGGCTGGCCGGCGCGAGTTACGAGGAGCTGCACGCCGCCGGCGGCGGAATCCAGGCCACCGTGGACGCCACCCGGAAGATGCGCGTGGCCGACCTCGTCGAGAGCGCCCGAGGGCGGCTGTGGAACATGTTCTTCGCCGGGGTGACCACCTTCGAGGCCAAGTCGGGCTACGGTCTCTCCGTGGCCGGCGAGATGACCGTGCTCCAAGCCATCCACGAGCTCGACGCCGAGGGCCCCTGGGAACTGGTGCCGACCTTCCTCGGCGCCCACGCCCTGCCCCGAGAGTACGCCGACGACCGCGCGGGTTACGTGGACCTGGTCTGCGAGAAGATGATCCCCAAGGTGGCTGCGCTGGAGCTAGCCGATTTCTGCGATGTCTTCTGCGAGCGGGGCGCCTTCACCGTGGAGGAGAGCCGCCGCATCCTTCAGGCGGGCCTGGCGCAAGGCCTGGAGCCTAAGGTGCACGCCGACGAGCTCTCCCACTCGGGGGGCACCCGGCTCGGGATCGAGCTCGGCGCCCGCAGCGTGGATCACCTTCCCTTCGTGAGCGACGAGGATATAGCGCTCCTGGGTCAGAGCAAGACCGCGGCCGTCCTTTTGCCCGCGACCACCTTCTTCCTATTCCAGGACCGGTACGCGCCGGGGCGCAGGCTGGTGGATGCCGGGGCCGTCGTCGCCCTGGCCTCGGACCACAACCCCGGCTCCTCCCACACCCTTTCCATGGGGCGGGTCATCGAGCTCGGGGTGATGCGGTGCGGCCTGACGGTGCGCGAGGCGCTCAACGCCGTCACGGTGAACGCCGCCTACGCCTTGGGCCGTGAGAAAGAGTTGGGCAGCCTCGAACCGGGCAAGCAGGCCGATCTCATCATCCTGAACGTGAGCACGCCCGAGGAGCTCATCTACGCCTGGGGCGTCAACCACGTGGTCGCCGTCATCAAGCGGGGTAGGCTGATAGACCGGCGCCGGCAGCCCAACGACAGCCGGCCCAAGAAACAACGCTTTTCCGACCTGTTCAGTTGACCGATACCGAGCGGTCTGCGTGGGCGCTCCCCATCCCCCCGTTACGCGAAGGAGCGACGGATGCTGACGGACCTCACCATCACGGACTTCCTGAAAAAGCTCGGCAGCCAGGAACCGGCCCCTGGGGGAGGTTCCTCGGCGGCTTTGGCGGCCAGCCTGGGGGCGAACCTCCTCTCCATGGTCTGCCAGTTGACCGCGGGGAAGAAGGGTTACGAGGAGTACTGGGACGAGTGCAAGGGGGAGAACGCCGGGATTGCCGAGACCGCCGACCGGCTCCGTGTGCTGATTGACGAGGACACCGAGGCGTTCAACGCCCTGATGGCCTCCTTCAAGCTGCCCAAGGAGAGTCCCGAGGAGATGAAGGCCCGCAATAAGGAGATTCAGAAGTGCACGAAGCGGGCCATCGAGGTGCCCCTCGAGGTGGCCCGGCTGAGCCGCCGCCTTCTCACCAAGGCGCCCCGGATGGCGCTCATCGGGAACCAGAACGCCATCAGCGACATCGGGGTAGGCGCGCTGCTTTTGACCGTCGGAATAAACGGGGCGATTCTCAACGTGGAGATAAACCTCGGCGGAATCAAGGACGAGGGGTTCGTGCGAGAGATGAGGGACGCTATCAAGAACCTCCTCGAGGGGGTTCCCACCGATCTCAACGCCGCCATGGCCAAGGTTCACGAGCGGCTCTAGGTCCAGTTGCGCGAGCTAATCCTCTTACGACACGCCGAAACGGTGGCCAACGAGCGGGGTATCCTCCAGGGTCGGACGGACTACCCCCTTTCCGCGCGCGGCGTCCGGCAGGCCCGGGCCCTGGCCAACGTGCTGGTAAATCTCGGCGTTGACGCAGTTTACGCCTCGCCGGCCGGGAGGGTGGCGGCGACGCTGGCCCCCGCCTTCGAGCGGGGATTTCTACGTCCCGTGATACTCCCCGAGTTGGACGAGATAGACCTGGGAGCGTCGGCGAACCTGACATACGGCGACTTTCAGGCGCGGTCTCTACCCGAGATAGACCTTGATGTGTACCGCCGGGGAGAGTACCGCTTCCCGGGGGGCGAATCCCGTCGGGACCTGTTCGATCGGGCCTCGGTCGCGGCGGAAAAGATTGTCGGCGAGGGGTGGACCCGGGCCCTCGTCGCCGCCCACGGGGGCATCCTCTCCCAGTTCATCGCCAGGGTTCTGGGCGTCCCTTTCGACGGCTGGGTCAGGTTTAGTCTGGACAACGCCTCCCTCGCCAAGGTCGTTTGGCCCGATGAGCGCCCCAGCCTCGCTTTTTTCAACGACCGCGAGCATCTTCCCCCCGAGCTCCGCTCGGACCCCTTCCCACCCCTCTTCCCTAAAGGTTGAACGTGGAGTTCGACCGCGGGCAGCTCAAGCGCGATCTCAACCTCTGCACCTGGGAAGGCTGCCTGGCCCAGTTCCACTCCTCCATAGTCGCCGGCGTCGTCCTGACCGGGTTCGCCATCAAGCTGGGGGCCGACGAGCTTCTGCTCGGCCTTTTGGGCTCCCTGCCCTTTCTGTTCCGGCCCCTCCAGCTCTTCTCGGCCTACCTCATCTCCCGGGGCGTGCGGCACCGGCCGATTTTCATCTGGACCTCCGTCGTGCACCGGATAACGTGGGTCGTTCCGGCGGTGCTCCTCTTCCTGCCCATGGACTCGGGCTCCCGCCTCACGCTTCTCCTCTTCACCGCGGCCGTCAGCTACGCCTTTGCGGCGCCCCTGGAAAACGCCTGGGTTTCCTGGTCCGCCGATTTCGTCCCGGTCACCATCCGGGGGAGGTACTTCGGCACCCGCAACATCTTCACCGGGGCCACGGGGGTCGCGGCCGGTCTGGGCGCCGCGGGGCTCGTGGACCTTTTGGGTGAGGGCAACCTCGCCCTCGGGCACCTCATCGTTTTCGGCGCCGCGGTGGTGGCCGGCTCCCTGAGCGTCTACCTCCTCTCCATCTACCCGCCCTCCCCACGGATGAATCGGAACGAGTTCAACATCTTACAGGGGCTGCGGGACGCCGTGGACAACGACAATCTGCGGCGGTTCCTCTTCGCCCTCGTGTGCTGGAACTTCGCCATCGGCATCGGCGGCCCATTCTTTCTGCCACACGCCCTGAACTACCTCCGGTTTTCCTATACCACCATCCAGCTGTACGGCGTCATCGTGACGGTGGCGGTCCTGGTCACCAACCGGTTCTGGGGCCGGGCGATGGACCGCTTCGGTGCCCGGGCGGTCCTGGCGACCTGCGGGGTCGTGCTGGGTCTCTTCCCGCTGGTCTGGAGCGCGACCGGACCGGGTTTCAGTTGGCCCGTGTGGCCCGAGGCTGTCCTGTCGGGGGCGTTCTGGTCGGCGATGAACCTGGCGGTCTTCGCCGCTCCACTGGCCATCGCGACGAAGAAGAGCCGTCCCTACGCTATCGCCCTGGTGGCGGTGCTCTCCGGCCTGGCGTATTTCGGAGGTTCGATGACGGGCGGCGCCGTGGCGAAGGTGATCGGCGGCACCGTGCCCCTCGCCGGCGGCTGGCCCACCGGGTATCAGCTCGTCTTCGTCATCTCCGGCGTTCTTCGCGTGGCGGCGGCCCTCCTCTTCCTGCGGATGAGCAAGAGGACGGATAGCTACGTCCAACCACTGGTGTCCCATTTGGGGGAGACCGGGTTCAAGCGTCCGGTCAACTGGATTCGCGGTCTTTTCCGCCTAAATTCAGGGCGCGGTTGACGGTGTACGTTCGGGCCGTCATCGCCTGTCTCGCAGCCTTCTGGATTGTCACGGAGGGTGTTATTGCACTGGTTGCCGGACGGGCGCCGGTTTTCCTGCAGCAGGAGCTGGACTGGCTCCAATACGTCCTGTTGCTCGTGCTCGTCGGCCTTTTGACCTGGGCCGCGGTGAGACGCTGCCTCGCCGGTCGGCGGGACAAGGGGGCGGGGAACTGAAGATTACGGTCCAGCCGTCGCGGGAAAGCCCCGCGCTTGACGCGGGAGTAAATTGCGGCTATATTGTACCTGCCCTTGGGGGCGATTCGGGTTCGACGGTGGTCGTTCGAACGTCGGTTGCATGCCGAGGTCGCCGCAGGCCTCGTAAAAAAGGCGGCAAACCAACAAACGCCGATTACGATATGGCGTTGGCCGCTTAAGCTTCCGTTTCGGATAGCTTAGGCACGTAAGGCCCGTCCCCCGCGGCTTCGGCCCATCGGGCCGCGGTGTGGGCGTGAAACTGGTGGGCGTCGAGCCCGGGGTGGCCTTCTTCCCCTGGGGGAGACTATTTAGAAGGGGCTAGTTTCGGGTGGAGGTCGCCGTCGCCCTGCCCGCGGCGAATGTTAAGTACGGCTAAGCATGTAGAGCTGTCGCAAGAGCATCATCGGACGGGGGTTCGATTCCCCCCGCCTCCACCAATGAAAGAGGCTCCTCCGCGGGGAGGAGCCTTGTGTTTACCTGTGAGCGCCGACGGTTTTAGCCCGACCCGCTCGCTCCATTGTTTAATTCGTTGTTTCTTTAAGAGGGAGAAGGAAGGGGATCAAGAATTTCCTTGATTAAAGATGCATACCATATCGTATTTAAATTAAGTACATTGTTTATTCCGCCAGACAGAACGCCAAGGAAGAATACCCCCGGTGAAGGCAATTTAGCCATACGTTCTTCTGTGTTAAGGTAATCAGATATTCGATGTGTAAAAACAGGAGAACCACTCATACCAGGTTCAGCGGCTGCATCAACCAAGAAATTAGGTTTTCCATTGTGATATATACCGTAAGGTGATGCTACACAACCACTCTTTACAATAGGTAAGTTATGGACTTGGTCATAATAACCCTTTGGATATCCAACAATTGAAACATGACTAATCCATGAGGGGTGAATGAATTCTGGTAGCTGCATGTCAGGACTGGTCATCATGCCGGTTGTTTCTGTTAACATTGGGTGATCTTGATTGATTAATACACATACAACGTCAGCATCACTACCATATTCAGGATGCTCTATCCATTGTGGCGTATTATTTTCATCATATAATGGGATAGTGTAAAATTGATTCTGTGTTAAATCATTACCGTCCAAGTCTGTATGTAACCTTACTACGAGTTCAGAAGGATATTGTTCAGTCTTTTCATTGATTACTACATGGCGGTTAGTAACCAATACAAGGTACTTATAGGCGTAAAAGAATCCCGTTGCCAAACCAATCACTGTATTTCCCACTTTCGAGAGAATGGGAGTGGTTATACGTATGTTGTCCTCGGCGCGATGTAGTTTACGTTCTTCGAGAGTCATGGCTGGCTCCTTTCTATTTAACTCTAATGGTTACAGTATACACAAATTTAGTTCAGTTTGGGGAGCATTGCAGCACTCCCCTCTGGACACCGTACCCGGCGTCAACCTTCGACGGCCCCTCCCCGTTGAATCGGCATCCTCCTCACCGTGTTCCCGACCTGAAGGGAATGCTCCCGTTAAAAAAAAGCCCTTCCGGTGGAAAGGCGCGGGGGAGAACCGCCGTCGCCGGGTCAAAGGGTGAAGCCCAGGGAGAGAGAGCCGCCCAGGCTGGCGTCCACGTCTCTGGGCCGGATGAGGTTGCTCATCAGCGCCAGGCTCATGTGGAACACGTCGCCGATGTTGAACCCCATCCCGGCGGAGAGGGTGAACTTGGCGGGGGACGCTTCCTCGAAGAGGGCGTTGTAGTTCGTGCTCATCCCGGCGCGCACGGTGACGATACCCGCGAGTTCGTACTCGGCTCCGATGGCGAGGTTCCGCTCGTGGTAAGGGACCACGTCCTCCTCGACCCCGGTCAGCGGGTTGTACACGCAGGACAGATTCGCCACGGGTAAAAGGTCCAGGTCCATCGCCACGAGAAGGCCGTCTATTGGTTCGTAGGCCGCTCCGATGCGAAGCTCCGGGTTTATCCGGGTGGGCTCGAAGCGGGGATCGTCCCAGGCGAGCTGGGTGGGGATGAGATTGCGCGCCAGGAGCCCGTATTGGAAACGCTCGCCCCATTTCCCCTGGACGCCCAAATCAATGCTGAATCCGCTCCCCGTGGCGATGGTGCGCAGGGTGAAAATGTTGTTGAGAATCCAGTTCGAGCCGACGTCGAAGATGCCCGGGTCGAAGTTGGTGATGTCGGCGTCTGAAAGAATGCCGACGGAATCCCCGTCGCGCTCCCCGTGGATGAACTTGAGGGTCACGCCCACGGCGATGTAGTCGTCCCGGGTCAGCTCGAAGGAGTAGCCGTAGCTGAGACCGATGGTGTTCGTCACCAGACCTGAGAGGGTGATGCGGGAGCGGTTTTCCTCCAGACCGATGTCGTTTCCGGGAGTGTCGCCGATGAACGAATCCCGGTCCGGGTCGTTGGGATCGTAGCCGGGCCAGAGCAGGTCGAACTCCTCCTCGGTCAGCAGGCCCTCATTGTAGAGGGCGAGGACGTCCGAGGGGGATTGCAGGTATTCGCTGGGAATGAGCCGGGACAGGTGGGTGTCCACCCAGGGTCCGACCTCGATGTGGTTTTCGTACAGCCAGGAGACGACCGCCGGGCCGACCTGGGTTGCCACGCCGGAGTGCAGATCCCAGGCGATGCCCACCCCGGGCTCGTTAAAGGCGGCGAGGGAGTCCACGATGTCGTTTACATAACGGTGAGCCTCCTCGGGGTTTTTGTCTATGTAGTCCATGAGGCCCTTGTAAGTCTCCGGGAAATTGTCTCTGAGATTGTAATACTGGTTCAGATCGTTGACGTACTGGGTGAGGTTGTCCTCGCCTGAGAAACCGAAGATGCTGTCGGTGGTCGAGAGGTTGACCTGGTTTCCGAAGGCCGCCGGATTCCAGAAGGCGGCGGTGGCGTCGTCAACCAGCGCCACCTGGGCGCCGCCCATCCCCAGAGCCCGGGTGCCGAAGATGTTCATCCCGACGGCCGGAATCGTGAGGATAATCATGCCGAGAATGATTCGTTTTGAATAAATCACGCGCTAACCCAATGTTTCTCGCCTCCATTTTAGGGCTTAAATTCCAAGATTACAAATGTTTTACTTCGCACCGCCGACGCCACCTCCCCCGGGAGTGGTTCAATGCGATAACCCCCCATGTTTTACGGCATGAAGAAAGGTCGTAGGCGGGCGGCCTTTTTTCCTCCGGGGCGCTCGGGCGGCGCGAATTTTCAGTCCTTCTTTTTCCCCAGACACTCGAAGGTCGCGACTCGCCGTCTGAGCGTCGAAAGCGATATCCCCAGCGCCGTCGCCGCGTGGGTTTTGTTGTCCCGGTAAAATTTCAAGGCCCGCTCGATGTAGTCCTTCTCGACATCGGCCAGGGGTCGCACTTCGGATGTTCCCGGTCCGGCGTTTTTCCCGGAGCCGCACTCTATCAGCGACGCGGGATCGAGCTCCCCGCCGTCGGCGAGAATCACGGATCGCTCCAGGATGTTGCGCAGCTCACGCACGTTGCCGGGCCAGCGGTAACTCATCAGCACGGCGAGCTGCTCCTCGGGAAGCGCCCCGTAGACCCCCTGGGTCATGTTTTCCAGAAGGTTCCGGCACAGAAGGGGGATATCCTCCCGGCACTCCCTCAGCGGGGGGACGTTAATCGTGATGACGGCCAGTCTGTAGTAGAGGTCCTCGCGGAAGCGGCCGTTCTTTATGTCCAGGACGATGGGCCGGTTCGTGGTGGCGAGGACCCGGACGTTCAGTGGTATCTCCACGTCGCCCCCCAGGCGGCGAATCCGGCCCTCCTCCAGGACGATCAACAGTTTGCTCTGGAGCGGGAGGGGCATTTCCGCTATCTCGTCCAATAAAAGGGTGCCGTCCTTGACCAGCTCGAAGACGCCCTTCCGCCGTGCTTCGGCGCCGGTAAAGGCCCCCTTCTCGTAGCCGAAGAGCTCTGATTCGATGAGGTTCTCGGGGATTGAGGCGCAGTTCACGCTGAGGAGGTCTTCCTTCCGCCCGCTCAGGCGGTGGATGGCCCTCGCCGCGACCCCCTTGCCCACCCCGGTTTCCCCGGTGATGAGAATTGTGGAATCGGTCTGGGCGGCCAGCTCGATGAGCCGCTTTGTCTCCTGAATCGCCGTTGAATCGCCGACGAGCTCGTCGGTCTGTCGCGCCCTCTCGAGTTGGAATTCCGTAATGCGATTGCGCCGTTCGAGCTCAGCCAGACGGGCTGCCTTGGCCACCGTGAAGTAGAACTCGTCGAGCTCGAGAGGTTTGGTGAGGTAGTGGAAGGCTCCGTTCTTGACCGCCTCGACCGCCTCGGTGAGCGACCCGTAAGCGGTTGCGAAGATAACCTTGACCCCGGGGTCCGCCTCCCGAATCTGCCGTTCAATCTCCGATCCCCGGATGTCGGGGAGCTTCTGGTCCAACAGGACGATGTTGGGGTTCCAGGTTTTGAAAAATTCGAGTCCTTCCCTGCCCGTGGTGGCGTACCGGACGTCGTAACCTTCGAGGCTAAGTCCGTCGCAGGTGCTCTCGCAAAAGGCAGAGTCGTCGTCAACGATGAGCACGCGAGTCTTAGTTTCCATTTTCATTACCTCGCCTGAGGGGGATTGATTAGCCTTAATATGTTGGATTGCATTTAAGTGTTCATTATCGCGGTTCTTTGCGCCGGTAGATTTTGTCAAACCCGATGGTCGCCTCCCGTAAGTCGGCCGTTCCGCACGGCCCGTGGCTACGAGGCTCTCACGCTCCTTGAATTCTTCAGGGCGTTCTCGATGGTGCTTTTCAGGCCGAAGAGCTCGAAGGGTTTTACCAAGTACCCGTCGCATTCAACGGTCTCGGTGCTTTCGGGCAGGGCGCTGAGCATCACCACCGGCGTGTCGTAGAGCGAGTGGATGATCTTGGTGGCCTCGAGACCGTTCATTTTCCCCCTAAGCGTGAAATCCATCAGGATTACGTCGGGACGGGTTTTTCCGCACTGCTCCACCGCTTCCTCGGCGGTGGAGAAGACGCCGATTACATCGTAGCCGAGCCGGGAGAGGCGCAGGCTCAGGTCCATGGCGACGATAATTTCGTCTTCCACGATGATGATTTTTTCGGGCATGGGCCGATTTACCGGTGGCATAAGTTTGTTTCTCCTTGGTGGGGGGACGACGGGTGCACCCCGATCAGCTCCCCGCTATTAAGGCTTTTATTTGAAACGTTTGAGTATCTGCGGCATGGATGCCGTACTGTACGAGTGAGCAATCTCCGTGCCTCTTACGGATGAGCGCATTTAAAACCCACCCCCGCGTCGTCCGGGTTGGCGGCGGGGGTGGTTGGCGGACTTTAATTTAAATATAGATCGTCGTACGGGTGCGGGTTGCGCGAAATGTCTCCGGGGTGGAGACAGCCAAGATGGTCGTTTCAGAATGACGGGGTGGTTTATTCCGCGACGGCACAAAAAAAGCCCCTGCGGGCCGGTTAAGGGCGCGCCGTCGTCGCTTACACGGCGTACCCCCGCTTCCCCATGATTTCGCGGAAGGTTTCCCTCAACTCCTCGTCGCCGATGTTTTCCACTATCTCGTTGTATGTGACCCGGGCGGATTCCCAGAGACGGGCGGCCTTATCCGCTTCGCCGATCCGCTCGTGGAGCGTCGCCAGGTGCACCGCCTCCTCCACCAGGCTGGTTTTGTCCGTTTCCTTCTCGAAACCGGCCTCGGCCGTGGGCAGGAAAGCCCGGATACGTTCCCGTTCCTCCAGGGTGAATTCCCTCCGACGCGCCGTCAACCCCAGGGCGGTCAGGCGGTAAACGGCTATCTCCTTCTCGTCCATGAAATCGCCCACCTCGGCGAAAAGCGCCTCGGACTCCTCCTCGCGCCCGACCTCGGCGTAGAAGACGGCGAGGGAGAGCTTGACGACCAGGGTCATCCGGTGAGCCCCCACCTCACCGTAGATTTCAATCGCCCGGCGGAAGTGCTTCTCGGCCTTTTCGTAATCCCCCCGCAGGCGAAACAGGGAACCGAGGCCGTAGTTGGCGTAACCGTCGCCCAGGCGGTTGTCTATGATTGCGTTCATCTCTAGATAGCGGGTGTTGAGTTCCTCGGCGCGGTCAAAGCGGCCCAGGGTGGTGTAGATCGAGGCCAGGTTGTTGCAGTTGATGGCAAGCCCCAGCCTGTCGCCGCAGCGCTCGGCGATGTCGTAGGAGCGCTGCAGCAGCTCGATGGCCGTCCCGTAATTGCCCTTCTCCATCTCCACGGTGCCGATGTTGTTCAGCACGCTCTGCATGCCGAGAAGATAGCCGTGCTTCTCGTAAAGCTCCAGGGTGCGGCTCTGGTACACGCGCCCCTCGTCGAGCAGTTTCAGTTCGTTGAGGATGCTGGCGTGGATATTCGAGATGCGGGCGCGGACCTTGTCCGAGGCGAAATCATCCTCCCGGACCTGGGAGATGACCTCTTCGGCCCGGGAAATGTAGTTCAGGGCCTCCGGGAAATCTCCGCGGAGATAGTGGACCCAGGCGATGCCGTACAGGGTCTTGCCGTGGAGCAGGGAGGGCGGTTCGTCCTTTAAAAGCGTCAGGGCGTCGTCGTAGTACTCCAGGGAACGGGGGTATTCGCTCAGCCGCTCGTGGGCCGATCCCATCCACTCCATAATCTCCGCGCGCTCCACGACGGTTTGACAGTACCCCAGCGCGGCCGTAAAGAGGTCTATGGATTCGTGCGGCTTTCCCGTCTCCAGACAGACGTTGCCCCACCCCAGGTAGACCCGGCGGGTGAGATCCCCGTCTTGCGAGTTCTCGACCGCCTTGGCGTAAAAACGCTTCGCGTCCTCGTTCGCGTAGAGCGACGCGGCGTGTTTTCCGGCCTCGAAGTAGTACGGGGCGGCCTTTTCCGGCGCGCCGCCGTTTTCGAAGTGGTTGGCCACCAGCGACTGGTAGGCCTGGATCCGGTCGGAGTAGTTGTTCTCGATCCACTTCGCCGTCTTGAGGTGAAGCTCGCGCTTCTCCCGATGGAGGAGGCTCTTGTAGACCGTCTCGTGCAGAAGGACGTGCTTGAAGATGTACTCCAGGTCGTCCTCGAAGATGGATTCGAGCCGCCGGTGGATGAGATCCCGCTTCTCCAGGTCCGCCAGGTGGTCGCCCACCGCGTAGTTCATCAGCTCGGTCACGATCCGCCGCCAGAACACCTCACCGACGACGGAGGCGCGCTGGATGACCTTCTTCTCCTGGTCGGGGAGGTTGTCTATCCGGGAGCGGAGCACCCCCTCCACGGTGTCGGGAATGTCGAAGCCGCCCTCTCCATCGTTCGTGAACCAGTGTCCGTCCCGGTATTCGAGGTCCCCCTTTTCGATGAGGTTCTTGATTATCTCCTCGACGAAGAAGGGATTGCCGGCGGCGAGCTCGACGATGGACCGCCGCTTGGCTTCGTCCAAATCCTCGACGGTCAACAGCTCGGACAAGAGCCGGCGCGTGTCGTCGGGGGAAAGGTCCTCGAGATTGATTCTCGTGTGGTGTTCCGACTTCTGGAGATCCTCCAGGAGGGTCCGCGCGTCTGTGTGGTCCCCGGGGGGGCGGGAGTTGATGATCAACAGGCAGCGGGAGTTGGCCAGGGACCGGGCCAGATGGCCGATGAGCGTCAGGGAGGAGTTGTCGGACCACTGGACGTCCTCCATCAGCATCACGATGTTTTCCTCTTTGGCCAGTGCTCCCAGCAGTTCCTCAACCACCAGGAGCACCTGGTTGTGAATCTGCCGGGTGTCCTGGTCGTCGGGTGAGTCCCCGTCCTGGCTGAGGGAGAGGATTTTCCACAGGGTACTCACGGCGTCCACGTCGCCGATCATCCGGCGACCTAGAATCCTGGACACCGACGAGGCGAGTTGGTCGGCCATCTCCTTTTGGGGCATGTCGTCCTTGATCCCGATGGCCTTCTTGATCATCTCGGCGATGGGGTAGTACGGGGGTGCTCCCGCGTAGCCCAGGCAGCGACCGTGCAGAACCCTGGACTTCGAGTCCGCCTGCTGGAGGGCGAGAAAAAGTTCCTCAACCAGGCGGGTTTTCCCTATCCCGGCCTCCCCGACGATGGTCACGACCCGCAGCCCCTTCCCCTCCGCCACGTCCCGGTAGATGCTCCGGAGTAGGTCGAGCTCCTTCTTCCGCCCGATCAGGGGCGACGAAAGCCCGGGCACGCCGCGGATTTTCCCCCGCACGATCTTTTCCCCGACGACCTTGTGGCGCTTGAGCTCCGTGCGAAGGCCCTTGGCCCGGATGCGGGACAGCTCCTGGAAGGTGAAGAACTCCTTCGTCTTGCGGAAGACCTCGTCCGAGACGACGACGGCCCCCACGAGGCCGGTCGTCTCCAGCCGGGAGGCCAGGTTGACGGCGTTGCCGAATACGTGGTGCGCGCGGCCCGGCGCCTGGGAGTGCCGGCTGACGATGACCTCGCCGAAGTGGACGCCCACGCGGACCTCGAGCTCCAGCCCTTCGTTGACGCCGTAGTTGCGGGCGCTGTCCACGATACGCAGCCCGGCCCGCACCGCCAGCTCGGCGTCGTTCTCGTGGGTCACCGGCACCCCGAACACCGCCATGACCGAGTCGCCGATGAACTTCTCCACCACCCCGTTCATGGCCACCACACCATCGGCCATCACCCGGAGGCACTCCTCGATTTTGTCCTTGGTCTCCTCGGGGTCGTGGCTGGCCACGAGCTCGGTGAAGTTGCAGATGTCGGCGAAGAGTATGGCGACGTCCTTTCGCTCCTCCTCCATCGTCACCACGGCGAGCGGCTCGCCGCAACCACCGCAGAAACGTACGTTTGGTGCGTTTTTAAAACCGCAGAGACCGCAGGTGATAGGTTCGGTCGTCATAAGAAAGATGCTACTCGGATTGCACGTACTCCTCCATCAACTGCCGGACCACAAGCTCGGAGTTGTAGGTGCCAATATGAGCCAGGTCGGCAAAATCGTCGGGGTCGCCGCCGTAGGCCTCAACGCTGGTGAAGTCCCGCCAGGAAAAACCCTCGTATTCGATGGAATCCCAGTATGCCATTGCTTCGGCCAGTCTCTCCTCGTACTCGGTATGCTGCCGGAGGAAGTCGAGTAGGATCGGGTGGTTGCCGGTGACGTAGCCGATCACCCGGATGTTGTTTTCGGAGCAGAGGTCGATGAATCGGTCGAAATAAGCGATTCGGGAGGGATGAAGCTCAGTAAAGCCTTTGTAGATATCGTAGAGTGATTGCAACAGGTTGCTCGATATCTTGACCACGCTTCTGCGCGACTCCTTTTCCATATAGTCGCCGGTCAAGGGATCGAACTCGTATTTGCCGCTGGGTTTGATCCCCATCAGATGATTCCACAGGGCCGTGAAAGAGTAGCGCAGCGAATCGCTGATGATTTGTAGGAGGTCTTCGTGACCCGCTTCAGGGAGGGGCAAATCCTCGATGAGGTAACGACTTAGTTCGGGAACCTGGAGAAGCTGCCGGTGTACGGGCCAGATGTTGCTGAACAACTCCGGCTCTAGGCCGACGATGATTAACTTGATCGGTTTGCTGTTGTATTCTAAAAGTAGTCGCAGTTGGCAGTAATAGTCCTCGGCGCGGGTCATATTGATGCCATAGTTGAAGGCTTTTAGTCCGTACTGCTTGAGCTGGGCCGCCTCAAGCCGCATCACCCGGCTCGAACCAAAAATAAAGGCATCATAATCCCGATTGTTATCCGGATTATAAAGGTAGTCGTTGGTCTTAACGAAGCGGTAATGGGAGGTGACGGGGGTGATAAGTTGTTCGCCTGAGTAAATGTCCAGCGGGTCCACCAGGTACTGAAAAACCAGCAGGGCTAGGATGGGGAGCAGGAAGATCAGGAAACGCTTGAACACGGAAGACACATCCGCTCCTAGAACTGGAAGTAGATGAACTCGGAGCCGCCGAAGGTGCCGAAGCAGAGCACCCCGACGACCAGGGCGTAGTAGATGCTCCAGCGGACCCAGCCGGGCAGCTTTTCGATTTTAAGGGCGTGGGGCTTCCTCCGCTGCACCCACTCGACGGCGAGCAGGCCCAGGCTGACCAGTACGGGCATCACGTAGTAGGTGTACCAAACCTGGCCCAGCATGAGCGGGTGGGTGACCATCCGGGTGAGATACCCGAAGGCCTGCCCGAGCGAATCGGCCCGGAAGAACACCCAGCCCAGAAGGACTAAAAGGAATGTCCCCACCATCTGCCCCGTCTCCTTGAGGCTGGGCAGGAGGCGCTTTTTCGCCACGACGCCGGTGAAGGTCGGCGGCTCTTTTTTTAAAATCATGGGGATGAAGTAGAGCCCGTTCAACAGGCCCCAGGCGACGAAGGTCCAGTCGGCGCCGTGCCAGAGCCCGCTCACGGCGAAGGTCACCAGGGTGTAGAGAATCCAGCGCGCCTTCCCCTTGAACGGCCCCCCCAGCGGGTAGAAGATGTAATCCCGGAACCAGCTCATCATCGAGATGTGCCAGCGCCGCCAGAACTCGGTGATGTTCCGGGAGAAGTAGGGGCAGGCGAAGTTGGGGTTGGTTTTGAAACCCAGGAGCTTCCCCACGCCGATGGCGATGTCCGAGTAGCCGGAGAAATCGGCGTAGAGCTGGATGGCGTACAAAAAGATCCCGATGCCTAGCACCAGGCCGTCCTGGTGGTTGTAGGTCAGGAAAACCGCGTCCACGTAAACGGCCAGAAAATCGGCCACGGCGATTTTCTTCACCAGTCCCCAGAGAATCTGCCGCAGGCCGTCCTTGGCCTCGTCGGCGTCGAAGGTCCGGGGTTTCAAAAACTGCGGCAGGAGGTTCTTCGCCCGCTCGATGGGCCCGGCGAAAAGCTGTGGGAAGAAGGCGACGTAGGCGAAGTACGCCACGGCGTCCCGCGTCGGCTCACACTTTTTCCTGAAAACGTCTATGGAGTAGGAGAGGGACTTGAATGTGAAGAAGCTTATCCCCAGGGGGAGGATGATGTTGAGCGTGGTCGGGTCGGCCTTCAGGCCGAATAATCGTAGCAGGTCGGCCGCCGAGTCGGCGAAGAAGTTGAAATACTTGAAGAAACCGAGTATGCCGAGGTTGACGACCAGGCTCACTCCCAGGAGGAGCCGCCGCCGCCCCGGCCTTTCCTCGACCGCCAGCCCCCGCCCCACGAGGTAGTCCGACAGGGAGACGATTATTATCAGGCCGAGGAAGCGCCAGTCCCACCAGGCGTAGAAAAGGTAACTCGCGGCGAGGAGGAGCAGATTCTGGTACCGGGGCGGCTTACGGCGCAGGAGCCAGTAGCCGACGACCACCGCCGGGAGGAAGAGGGCGAATTGAAGGGAGTTGAAGAGCATCGGCGTCCGGCGGTTTAGGGTTCCAAGGTAAGCCCTATTGTACCAAAACGTAGTCACTTTCTCAGCGGACCGTCGCCGGTCCACTACTGTGTGAGCGTTTTAATTTTGCTAAAATGTCCGCGAGCAGCGCACACTAGGGAGTTTTGATGAAAAACGCCTTTCTAGTACTGTTGACCCTGGGGGTAACGCTCGCCGGGGCGGGGTACGTCTCGGCCGTGCCGACGGGAAGCCCGGCGCCCGATGGGGTCTACCTCGGCATTTCCGGCGGGTACGAGCTTTACCTGACCCGAGAGCCCCTGGCCAGAGCCGTGGAAATCGGCGACTCCGACGCGCCGCTCTACCTGGTCTCGACCATCGAAGGGCCGGTGCGCCTCCCGGGCGTCGCCACGGTCCACGGCTTCCTCCCCGATGGGAGCGCCGTCTGCCGGCTGACGCGGGAGGAGCTTCTTCGGCTCTGCGGCGACCCAAACCTTTACTTCCGGCGGTTGATGCCCGTAGTGCGCGCGCCGGAGAGGCCGATGCCGCCCGGGTTGTTCTCGGTCGAAGGGGGACTTATCAACGAGCTGGTGGAGGAGGTGGACCTGGCGTCCATCATGGCCTTTGACGAGGACCTGGCCGCCTTCCGCACCCGATACACCACCAGTGAGGGTAACTTCCAGGCCCAGGACTACCTCGCCGCCCTCCTGGAGGAGTACGGGTACGAGGTGGAGATGGATAAAAGGTTATTCGGCCCTCTCAGCAGGTTCTCGGTGGATGACGAACTGGTCGCCATGGCCGGAGGCGACGAGATTAATCGTATCGGAGAGTGTTTTTTCTCTAATGACGGAGGAGAAGACTTCAGTTTCATCGGAAATTCGCCGGAACTCGGCGATGAGAGCTGGGGTGGAGTTGAAGTCTTCTCTCCCAACACCATACATTACGCCGGCGGCCGATTCTACTACCGCTCCACCAATGGGGGAATAACCTGGAGAAAAACCGAGATCCTGGATGACGAGTTCAACAGGGTCGTGACCATGTTCTTCTTCACCCCGGAGGTGGGGTATATCTTCACCTCCCGGGGCCGGGTTTACCGGACCGGCGACGGGGGCGACAGTTGGGAGGCCCGCGGGATGATGGGCGACATCGTGTACTCCGCGGCGTCACCGGCGGGCGCGCCGGACACGGTTCTCGCCGCGCCCCGAACCGGTGCCATATTCAGGAGTACGGATGGCGGTTGGACCTGGGATCGGGTCTACCGAGACGAATACGGAGATTACTGCTGGGACCTGGTCTTTGAGGATGGAGCTAAGGGACTTGGGGTTGGCGGCTGGGTCTTTGTCACCACCGACGCCGGCGAGACCTGGGAGCGGCTCGACAATCCGTCCCCCGACCGGGACCTGGTCAGCGTCTCCCTCCTGGGACCGGGCGAGTACCTGATCTGCAACGATTGGGGCGGTCTGTGGTACACCGACGACGGGGGTGAAACCTGGGACGACCGGTCCGGCGGCCTTGACAGCGTGGGGAGCCTGATAACGGACACCGCCTACGATGACGGACGCTTTTGGGTGCTCTGCTCCGACTACCCCGGTTACTCCGACGACGGCGGTTACAGCTTCACCTGGCTGCCCTTCTGGCTCCCCGACGGTTTTCAGGGGCTGACGATGACCAATGTGATAGGCGAACGGCGGGGTACGTCCCGACCCGACGAGTACGTATACTCCACCGCCCACTATGATTCGACCAGCCACGATTCGGACCCGATGGAGCTGGCCCCCGGGGCAAACGACAACGGCTCCGGTTCGACGGCCCTCCTCGAGCTGGCCCGTGTCCTGGTGCCCTACGACAACCGGCGCACTCTCCGGTTCGCCTTCTTCGACGCCGAGGAGTGCTGGTGGACCTCGTGGGCGAAGCCTGCGAAAAGTACGGCGACGGCCTAACCTGGACCAAGTGGCTGGAGCGTCACGGCGGCTCGGACCAAGCCTCGTTCTGGAACGCCGGGTACGCCGCCCTCCTCGGCATCGAGGACCACCCCGTCACCTACCCCTACTACCACTCCCAGGAGGACGACTACCCGAACATCGAAGACCACTTCCCCTTCACCCGGCAGGTGACGCGGGCGACGGCGGGGGCGCTGGCCCAGCTCATCGGGCTCATCAAGCCGCCCGATGGGGAAGGCCCGACCGGACCCTACGCCTACCCGAACCCCTTCCGCGGCGGGGAGCACGATGCGGTCACCTTCGCCAACCTCACTCCGCGCACGGAGATTTCCGTCTTCGACGCGGGCGGGGCCCGGGTCTTCCGGGCCACGGCGGAAAGTTCCGAATATTCTTGGGAAGTGGTTAATTCTTCGGGACTTACGCTGGCCTCGGGGATTTACATCTATCTTCTAAAAACGCCGGACGGGGCGGCCACCACTGGCAAACTGGCCGTTATCCGTTAAATTTTTTATTTACAAGGCAAAGAACGGGTGATATGATTCCATCGCTTTAGCCGTAATTTGGCTAGGGTTGTCAAGAGGGCGGCCCCCGGCCGTCCTGCGGAAGGAGGGGCATCCCTCCAAGGGCGAGCGCCCGAAAGGCGCCATAGAGAAATGAGGTCCGAGAGTGAAGCTGTTCGTGGGGAGTCTGAGCTGGGACACAACCGACCAGTCGCTTCGTGAGGCGTTTGAGCGCTTCGGCGAAGTGGTCGAGGCCAAGGTAATCACCGAGCGTGATTCCGGCCGGTCCCGGGGTTTTGGCTTTGTGACTTTCGCCGATGACGAGTCGGGGAGAAACGCCATATCCGAGATGGACGGTGCCGAGCTCGACGGTCGGACCATCCGCGTGGATGAGGCTCGCGAGAGAAAACCGCGCGATTCCGAGTCCGATCGCTAGACAAGCGCAAGACCAAACGGACGGGGGAGAGGCCAAGCCTCTCCCCTTTTTTTATTCCTGAGTTTTCCAAGGGAACCCAGGGGGCCCCTAAGTCCGTTCTACCGGGCGATAACGAGGCGTTGTGCCAGGCTGCCCTCGTCGCTCACCAGGCGGTAGAGGTACACCCCCGAGGGTACCGCCCTCCCCGCCGAATCCCGGCAGTCCCAGCTCACCAGTCGGTCCCCGGCGGTCAGTTCGCCATCCAGCAGCGTCGCCACTCGGCGGCCGGCCAGGTCGTAAACCGTCAGCTCCACCGGGCCGTCGGCCGACAGCCCGAAAGCGATGGTCACTGAGGCCCGGGCCGGGTTGGGGTAGCTCTGCTGGAGGTAGGTTCTCCGCGGAGCGTTGGGCAAGCGGTCCTCAATCCAATCGCCGCCGCCTACGAACAGCACGAGCTCGCGCGCCGCCTCGCCGGGTGTGAAGCGGACGAGGTAGTCCTCCGCCTCGCCGAGATCAATCTCGGCTCCCGAGGCGGTGTCCAGGAGCACTGCATCGAGCCAGACCGGCAGGTCGTCCATTCCGGGCCAGCTCAGCAGGGCCTCGCCCTCCCCGGCGGCCGGGGTGACGGATATCCGGAACTCCAGGCCCTCGCCCACCGTGGGTCGCCAGTCGGTGGCGTAGCGGCCGCGGCGGTTCGGCCAATCGTCGTGATCGAACCACAGGTTCGGTGCGCCGGAGAGGTAGGGCGGCTCGCGTTTCTCCAGCGAATCCCAGTAGAGTGTCGAACCGCGGGTCACGCCGAGGCGGTTCCAGCCGTCCACGATTCCGCCCGAGTCCAGCCGGAGCTCCAGGGTCCATTCCGGCTCGCCGGTATAAACGGTCGTCGGTCCGTCAATGGGCGCGGACGGGGAGGCCTCGGGTCGCGCCGGACCGGTGAGGGTCGAATCGTTTCCGGAAACTAAACCGACTCCCCCGGACACACCCGCCCGTGCCGGAGTTGACGCGGCGAGCGCCCACACGGGTTCCGCCTCGGGGGCCGGCAGCACCGACGGGGCGCCTGCGGTCCGATTCGTCCGGGAAATTAGAGGTGAATCGCCGGCTTGCGGGCTTTCGGGCTGGTACTCGATGGGCGGGATGTAGAGCGTCGCCGGAGAGGCGCCGTCGAAGTAGACCCAGTAGCCCTTCCAGGATTCCAGAACCCCGACGCTATACTCGTAGCTGCCCTCGTAGCCGACCGGGTCCTGGAGCAGACTGGAAACGCCGGAGTTGTCGTCCAGGTCCAGCACGTCGGACCAGGCCACGTAGAAGGCGTAGGGGTTCGCGATCTGGTTCCAGCCCGGATCGATGGTGATGGGGTACGGCTCGCCGGTATCCGGGCTTTGGCCGGCGCCGGAGTCCAGGGTGACGCCCTCGGCGGCCACGATGAGCCAGTAGCTCCGGCCGGGCATGAAGTTCTCGATGTCGCCGATGGTGTACTCGACGAAGGAATCATTCTGGTACCGGGCGAGTCTCCACTCCTTCTGGTCGTAGGGACCCAGGTCGTCCTCCAGGACGAAGTCCGGCGCACCGCCATCGTCGCCGTAGTCCGTCGGCACGCTGAAGAGCCGGTAATCGGCCACGGTGTGCCCCGAGTCCTGGGGCGCGCCCGGGTTTATGCCTTCGTCGGTGTAGGTGACCTGGATAGAGTACGGATCGTCGGCCCCGCCAGACGGGAGCATCGCTACGTTGAACCCGTCGCTGGCCCAGAGGTAATACTCCACGCCGCGCTCAGTGACGCAATCGGCGGGGATGGTCGCCTTGTAAATGTCACCGGACTTGGTCATGCTGACGCAGATGAAGTCGGCGACCCCGGTGGCGCGGTAGTACAGCCGCGCCCCAACGACGCCCTGGGTGTCGGTGACCGTGGCCTCGATCTGGACCGCGATGGCGATGGGGGCCGTCCGGATCGGGGTGTGGTGTATGACCGGCGGTGAGGAATCCGATCCGTAGGCGATGCTTATATCCTTGAGCACCGGCGTGGCGCACACGTCCTCGGTGACCATCATCACCTTGTACTGGAAATACCGGTCGGTGTCCGAGAAGATGTTGTTCAGATCGAAGTACGAATCGGTGATGTCCTGCGACCAGCTCCCCATGTTTCCAGGGTTGTCGCCGGAGCGGACCTGGACTTTGAGGGTGGTCTGGTCGGGGTCGCTGGAGTTCCAAAAGATGGCTCCCCAGTCCAGATTGTCCCCTCCCTTGTCCAGGATGGAGGAGGTCAGCTCGCCGTAGTTGGAGTATTTGACGGTCTGCCACCAGGCGATTTCACCCAGTTCGGTGGCCGCCGAAACGGTTTCCAGAAGGCCGTTTCCGGTGACGTCTATGGCGCTGCAGGGGCCCGCGCCCGTGAAGTAGTCCTCGACGGTGTGACCGCTCCAGCTCAGCCCGTCGCCCGTTTTGTTCTCGAACCAGCGGACCACGTTGTCGCCGCCGCCGCCGCCCTCTTCCTCGCACGCCGTGGACAGAAGGTCGTAATCACCGTCGTAGTCGAGATCCACGGTCCGGACGTAGTAGGAGGGTCCGAAGTCGGGGGCCACGACGTGCTCGGCCCAGCCGGGGTTTTCCCACCAGGCCACCTGGTGGCCGTCGCCCTGACGATAGCTGTCGTAGGCGGATGCGGCCACGACATCCGTGTCGCCGTCGCCGTCCATGTCGGCTGCGCTCACCGACTCCGCCCAGGGGAAGTCGGTGGTGATTTTGGTTTCAGGCCAGGTGTTCGGTGCGCCCCCGTTGTTATTCCACCAGATGACGTCGCCCTCCCAATGGGAACACCCCACGAGGTCCAGGTCCCCGTCGTCGTCCATGTCCGCGGCGTATATGGATGTGGGGGCGCCCAGGTCGGACATGGTGTATATCAATTTATACATCGTCCAGGAGGAGGCGTCACCGTTATTCAGCCAGACGCGGAACTCGTCGCCGGACACGATGGCCCCCGCGATGTCGAGGTCCCCGTCGCCGTCGAGGTCCGCCGTGTCCACCCAGCTGGGGCGGTTCATGGTGTAGTCCACGGAGTGGCGGTTCCAGGATCCGCCGTGTCCGTCCTCGTTTTCCCACCAGACGACGGCTCCGGCGCCGATCAAAACCAGCACGATGTCCAGGTCGTCGTCGTTATCGAGGTCGGCCAGCCACACGTAATGGGGATCGTTTCCGGTCCCGCCGTCACCGATGTAGTGCGATGCCCAGGCGAGGCCGTCCCCGCTCGTGTTCTCCCACCAGGTCAACCCGGAATTGCCGTACGCAGCGCTGGCCACGTCTGCGTCCCCGTCCCCGTCTATGTCGCCGACGTGGAGGCTTTTCACCTCGGTCACATCGGTGCCGATGATGTTGCACATGGGATTCACGGTGCTGACCAGCTTCAGTGTAAGCTGGCCGGCCACGCCGGAGTAGTTGGTGTTCGTCTCGTCGAAAAATTTATTTCCCCATTCGCCGACCGGCCCCTCTTCACCGTCTCCGCCGTTCCAGTTGGTCTGGGTGGAGATGGTGGCCAGGACCGCCGAAGCACCCACGAAAAGAATGAATAGCGTTTTTCGCATGCTCACCTCCAATCATCGGCCGTCATTCGTTGGGAAGTCCGGGCCACTCGGGAAGGAGGTCTCCCCCCCCTCCCCCGCCGTCGCCGTTCTCACCTGACATGAGGGCGATGGCGACTCCGCCGCCCACCGCCGCGACCCCGCCCAGCGTCCACCAGAGCCAGTCCGTATCGGACGGTTCCTTGATGTCGTTTAGGTAGGTTCGAGAGCCGACATCCTTGGCCAGGTTCGAAAGAGCGGTGCTGGAGGCCGTGGTGCGCTCCGTCGTGCTGGCGATGACGCTCCCCTCCTCCACGTTGATCATGCGGATGGTGAGGACGTAGTTGCCGCCGGAGCTGGTGACCGAGCCAACGATGACCCTCTCGGCGGCCAGCACCCGCCCGATCTCGACGGCGCACTCGACGTCGGTGCAGGTCAGCACCATCGCCTGCTCCTCCATGATCTGCGCCATGTACTCCCGCTCGAGGACCCAGAACCGCCCCTGGCGGATGAGCTCGGTGGTGAGGTACTGGGTGGCTATGCTGGCGTCGGTCTCGCTGACGCCCTGGGCCACGAGGGGGATGATGGCCAGGCGCGGTTTGACGGATTCAACCGTCGCCGTGACCTGCGCGGTGACTAAAGTCGCGGTGAGGAGGATTAAAAACAACGCGCTCAAGTGTTTCATGTCACTCCTTTCGCATGCTACTCCATTACCGTAAACCTAAATGTATTCCCCTTTCCAGTCAAGGGGAAAAAATAAACGGCCCGTTGCGGGCCGTTTTGGCGCAATGGAACCCTCCGACTACTATCCCAACCCGTCCTCCCCGTGGTCCTCGTGGCCGCAGGAGTCGCCCAGGTCCATCTTCTCCAGGTCGGGGCAGGTGCCGTCCTTCCGGCAGCGGTAGTGGGCGATGGCCGCGCGCAGGGCGTCCGTGGCCAGGTTGGAGCAGTGCAGCTTGAGCTTGGGCAGGCCGCCCAGCGCCTCCGAGACGTCGTTCCGGGTGAGCTTTTCCGCCTCGTCAATCGTCAGGCCGATGACCATCTCGGTGGTGATGGAACTGGTGGCGATGGCGGCGCCGCACCCGAAGGTCTTGAACTTGCAGTCCACGATGCGCCCTAGGGCGTCCACCTTGATGTACATCTCCATGATGTCGCCGCAGGGGGGGTTGCCCACGCGGCCGATGCCGTCGGCGTCGGGAATCTCGCCCACGTTGCGCGGGTGCCGGAAGTGGTCTATGACCTTTTCGGTGTAGGATTCCATGTTCTCTCCCGCGAAAGCATCCAACCTCAGTATGCCATCTTTTTCTTCAGACTTACAATCCGAGAGCGTATTTATCGTCTAATCCGCATTTCACCGATGCGCGCAGGTCGGGATAACCGGGAAGGCGCCGCGGTAAAGGCCGCAGCAGGCGTCGTAAATCGGCTCCACGCGCGCCCCCTACAGGCGCGGCAGGGAGTGTTGGATTTCGTATCCGGTGACGACCTGGCGGTAGGAATCCCACTCGATGGTCTTGTTCTCGATGAATTTCTGGTAGACGTGATCCCCCAGGGTCTCCCGCATGAGGTCGCTCTTCTTGAATACGTGGAGGGCTTCGGAAAGGCTTTCCGGGAGCTCCTGGATCTCCCTGGAGCGCATGCCCTCGTCGTAGATGTTTTCCTCGGTGGGTTCGGTCAGCTCGTAGGAATCGTGCACCCCCTTCATCCCCATGGCCAGCATTACCGAGAAGGCCAGATAGGGGTTGCAGGCGGGGTCGGGGCTCCGCAGCTCGATTCTCGCCGACTGCGGGGTCTTGTAGTGGGGGATCCGGACCAGGGCCGACCGGTTCCGGTGCCCCCAGACGATGTAGCACGGCGCTTAGTAGCCGGGGACGAGCCTCTTGTACGAGTTGACCCACTGGTTCAGGACCAGGGTGGCCTCCCGGATGTGCGCCAGAATCCCCGCGGTGTATTTTAGGGCGAAATCGGAGAGTTTCAGCCCCGGCAGCGGCGAGGAGCCCCCGTCCCCGACGAAGAGGTTCTTCCCGTCCCGGTAGAGGGATTGGTGGACGTGCATCCCGCTGCCGTTTTCCCGGAATACCGGCTTGGGCATGAAGGTGGCGTGAATGCCGTTCATCCTCGCCACCTCCTTGATCAGAAGCTTGACCAGCATGACCTGATCGGCCATGACGAGGGCGTCCGTGTAGCGGAGGTCCACCTCGTACTGGCTGGGGCCTACCTCGTGGTGGTTCAGCTCGCCCCGGATGCCGAGACCCTCGTCGCCCAGCATGGCCAAGGTCTTGTCGCAGACGAACGCGGTCTTGGATATCAGGCTCGCGTCGAAGTAACCGCCGTGGTCCAGCGGCTCGGGGTCCAGCTCGCCCTTGACGTAGAAGAACTCCAGCTCCGGTCCGACGAGGAAGGTCATGCCCTCGGCTTTAATCTTCTCCAGGTTCGTTTTGAGAACGAAGCGGGGGTCGCCGGGGTAGGGGGAGCCCTCGGGCGTGAAGAGGTCGCAGAACACCAGGGCGTACCGGAGCTGCCGGTTGCCGAACTCGTCCGGGAGGACCCTGAAGGTGTCCAGGTCGGGGACCGCCACCAGGTCCGACTCGTTGATGCGTGCGAAGCCCTCGATGGAGGAGCCGTCCACGCCGAGACCTTCGCTCGCGGCCTTGTCCAGCTCCGAGGGCAGGATGTTGAATCCCTTGAGGTCGCCGATGATGTCGGTGAAGCAGACCCGGATGAGCTGGACGCCGGATTTCTCGATGAGTTTTTTGATGTCCTGGAGTGTTTTCATGGAATTTGCCTCTGGTTTTTTTTACTGCGACGGCGCAGCTTTAAGCAAGGTCGGATTTTGGCTTACAAGGCGGACCAAGTCAAGCGGGGAAGGTGCCGTTTTGCGGTTCGGACCGCGGGCTTTCCCGGGCGGGCCCCGTTGACAACGCGCCCTTTAACCGATACTATTCACCCGCTTCCAGACGTCCATAACACCACAAGGAGAACCGACGATGGCCGACAAGAAGGCGGATCTGGCGGGACCGGGCATTAGCACCTACGAAGAGGTGGAGAAGATTCTCCCCACAGACTACAAGCCGCTCCTGCCGCCCAAGGAGAGGATGAAGGCCCTTTTCGCGATAAAGAGCTACATCGAACAGAACCTCTGCAAAGAGCTGAACCTCTTCATGTCGCAGGTCCCCTTGATCGTGGACCGCGAGAGCGGCGTGAACGATTACCTGGACCGCGACGGCTCCCGCACGCCCATCGAGTTCAACTGCGGCCTCGGCCTCAAAACCCCCATCCGCGCCCAGGTGGTGCAGGCCGCCACAAAGTGGAAGCGGATGGCGCTCAAGGAGTTCGACTGCAAGGTCGGCGAGGGACTCTGCACCGACATGAAGGCCGTGCGCAAGGACTACTTCCTCGACCACGACCACAGCTCATACGTGGACCAGTGGGACTGGGAGAAGGTCATCACCGCCAAGGACCGCAACCTGGATTACCTGAAGGACACGGTGCGCAAGCTCTGGAAGGTCATCCTCGGCGCCGGCAGGATGGCCCAGGAGATGTACCCGGAGCTCAAGGATAAAAAATACCCCGACTTACCCGAGGAGCTCACCTTCCTCCACGCCGAGGAGATTCGGGACATGTATCCCGACCTGCCGCGCAAGCAGCGGGAGACGAAAATCATCCAGAAGTACCCCGCCGTCTTCATCATCGGCATCGGCTGGGTGTTGAAGGACGGGTACCCCCACGAGATGCGCGCCGCCGACTACGACGACTGGGTCACCGAGACAGTCTCCGCCGACGGCAAGCCCATGCACGGCCTCAACGGCGACATCCTGGTCTGGAACCCGGTCACCAAGCGCCGCCACGAGCTCACCTCCATGGGCATCCGCGTCACCAAGGACACCCTCAAGCAGCAGCTCAAGATCACCGGCCAGGAGGATTTCCTCAACCTGCCGTACCACAAGGCGATCATCAACGACCAGATTCCGTTGAGCATCGGCGGAGGCATCGGCCAGTCGCGCACCTACATGTACCTCTTGCGCGCGGCGCACCTGGGCGAGGTCAGCGTCACCGTCTGGCCCAAGCAGTTGAAGGACATCTGCGCCCCGCGCAACATCCACGTGCTGGAATAGCGATTTCCCCCCGTCCAGTAGAAAGACCGCCTTCCGGGCGGTCTTTTTTAGAACAATAGAGGCGGGGGTATTACTCGAATTCAGCTTTTATTTGGCCCCATGACATTTCCCGCACGGCGGAGTGGGCGGCCAGGTAGCAGGCGGCGTTGGCCATAATTAGATAGCCATCCCCGGTCCAGCCCTGGGGATTATTACACACGTAATCCAAACCGACGACGGTGTTGCCTGCGTTTATGGCGATGCCGGGATAGAGGGGGAAATCGGCGATTTCACGGGCCCCGGGCCGGAGCTCAAGCGGGAAATGGCAATACACATCGCTTAAATGGGACACCCCCTCAAAAATCGGGTGCCCGGGCTCGATAATGTGCAAATCCTGGTAATCGTAGATTATATATTCATCGGGTATATGTCCGTACGGCGCGTACTCATCCTCCAGCCAGCGACCGCCGATGCCATAACCTGCGGGGTCATAAAAGAGCATATCAAAGATACATACCACACAGCCGCCGCCGTCCACATAGTCGGCCAGGTTGTCACCGAACTCATCCGGTTCCTCTGTATATGTCCCTCCAACGAAGAGCGTATCGAAGTTGCGCATAAACTCAAGAGACGGCGTGAAATCCTTGATATCAATAAAGTAAACATCATCGAAGCGCGGGTCGTTTCTCACGTACTCAACCACTTCCGACCAGTATTGGTAATAGTTCCCAACCATGAACGCCGCGTCCAGGCCGGCGAGAGCGACCAGCGGCAGCACGAGCATCAAAATGACGGTTTTCATGACCTCTCCCTTTCACTAAAGCACCCAGCGCGGGACGGTCAGGATGTCCTCC
>JAPLSK010000174.1 GCA_026398675.1 bacterium
AATGCCTCCACGGTGCAGATTTAGGACCCACTCTCGGAGCTCCGGCGGTTCGATCACCCGGACATCGCCCCCGAATCCTGTCAGCCACTGGGCCAGATTCAACGAGGGTGCCACTCTCATGCGCAGCTCCACACCACCCCCGGCCAAGGGTTTGACCCGTTGCGTCGGGTGGATCTGAAGTTTATCGAAGTAATTCGTCTCGTAGTTGGGGAAGCGCAGGACCACCTCCTTCGGCTCACCTACCCACGGGCCGAAGCTATAGCGGAGGAAGTCCACCGGATTGAAGTTGTCTGGCCACGGGTGCTTCTCCACGCTGGGCAGGACAGAGACGAAGCGGTCCACACGGAAGCTACGAGGCGCATTGCGCATGTAGCAGTGGGCAATGAGGTAGAGCTCGCCGCCCGACTTCCAGAAGCACAGCGGCGCAACGGTCCGCTCCGTCACCTGGTCGTTGTGCGCCGCGTGGTAGCGGATGTCGAGGAGCTGCCGCTGGTGCAGGGCCTTCATGAGCAGGTTGATGGTCTCCCGGTGCTCGGCGTAGTTGCGCTCGATCTCCGGGTCGTCCAGGTAGGTCCCGGAAAGCGTCGTCATCTCCAGCTCCAGGGGCTTGATGGCCTTGCGGAGCTTGGAGAGGACCGACTGGAAGGCTTCGCCGATGGGCGTGTCCTTGAGCCCCTGCATCGCCTGCGCCGCCGCTTCACCTTCTACGACCCCTGCCCAGCGACGGACCGGGTGACCCTCAGCTACTACCTCCCGGAGGGCACGAAAAACGTAGAGCTCACGCTCTACGACCTCTCCGGTCGGCTCGTGGCGTCCTCTGTAAGCGTCCCCACCACCCCAGGCCGACACGAAATTGCCTATGACACCTCTGGCCTGCCTCCTGGGGTTTATATCGCTCGGCTGACCACAGACACTTCATCTACTACCAAATGCCTTATCATCGCATGTTAGGGCGCCCGGGAGTCACCCTTCTGTGTGCGATAAGTGAATCCACCAGTGTTGGTATACAGCGATTCCCCGTGCCGCTGCCACACGAATAGAAGGGGTCCGCAACCGGGTCCCTTTTTTATATCGCCTGCGGTTCTTTAGAACGCACGTCGGTCACCCGAAACGACGGTGGAGTTTTCACCCCTCCCGCTGGTATAATCTCCCTCCACGCGACCCACCCCCTAAAACCGAAGAGCCAGAAGGAGCCATGGACTACCTTTCCCACACGCCCGAAGAGCGACGGGCCATGCTCGACCGGATCGGGGTGAAGGGGATAGATAACCTCTTCGCCGACCTGCCGGCCGAGCTGGTGGACCCGCGCATCGAGCTTCCGCCCCCCTTGAGCGAGCCGGAGCTTCTCGCGCGGCTGGACGTGGTCAAGGCCCCGGACCACGTCTCGTTCCTGGGCGCCGGCGCTTACGATACCCACATCCCCGCCATCGTGGGGTATCTCACCGGCCGCACCGAATTCCAGACCGCCTACACCCCCTACCAGCCCGAAATAAGCCAGGGCACGCTGACCGCCATCTACGAGTTCCAGTCGGCGATTTCCCGGCTCACCGGGCTGCCCATCGCCAACGCCAGCGTCTACGACGGGGCCTCGGCGGTGGGTGAAGCGGCGGCGCTGGCGATACGGAACGCGAAGAAGGCCGGGCGCGTCCTGGTTTCGCGCACGCTGCACCCCTTCTACCGCCGGGTCGTCGCCACGTACATCGAGGACCTCTCCTGCTCCGACGGCACCTGCGCCCGGTGCGAGGAGATCGGCCTGACCGGCGAGGGGTTGACGGACCTGGCCGACCTGGAGGCGAAGCTGGACGAGGACGTGGCGGCCGTCATCATCGGCAGCCCCAACTTCTTCGGCCTGGTCGAGGACTGGACGGCGGCCTTCTCCCTGGTGCACGGAAAATCGAAGGCGCTGGCGGTGGCGGTTTCGAGCCCCCTGCCGCTGGCGCTACTTAAAACGCCGGCGGAGTGCGGCGCCGACGTGGCCGTGGGCGACGCCCAGCCCGTGGCGACGACACCCTCGTGCGGCGGTCCTTACGTCGGTTTCTTCGCCGCCACGGAGAAGCTGGTCCGCAAGATGCCCGGCCGCATCGTCGGCCAGACCGTGGACCTGGACGGTAAGGTCTGCTACGCCTTGACTTTGCAGACCCGCGAGCAGCACATCCGCCGGGATAAATCAACGAGCAATATCTGCACCAACAACGACCTGGTGGCGCTGGCGGCCACAATGTCGCTGAACGCCCTCGGCCCCGCGGGCATCACACGAAGGCCGAGATTGACGGCCTGGTCGCCGCGCTAGGGGAGGTGCTGTGATGGCCGAGAAAATCATTGACCGCCCCATCGAACCGGCAATCTACGCCCACTCCCGGAAGGGGAGGCGTTGCCACCGGCCGCCCGCCCCGGACGTGCCCGTCCGGCCGCTGGACGAGCTGCTGCCGCCCGAGCTCAGACGCACGAAACCGCCGGCACTCCCCGAGGTGGACGAGCCCACCCTGGTCCGGCACTACGTGCGCCTGTCCCGGCTCAACTACTGCATAGACGTGGGCTTCTACCCCCTGGGCTCGTGCACGATGAAGTACAACCCGAAGATGGCCGACGCCGCCGCGGCGCTGCCCGGGATCAACGCCCTCCACCCCCTGGCGCCCGAGGGGATGCTCCAGCCGGCCATCAAGATGATTCGGGCCTACCACAAGTCCCGGGGCAACCCGCGCAAGGTCATCCTCGTCCCGGACTCGGCCCACGGCACCAACCCCGCCTCGGGCACCATGTGCTCCTACGACGTGGTGGTGGTGGCCTCGGACAAGCGGGGGAACGTCTCGGTGGAGTCGCTGAAGGAGAAGCTCTCCGACGACGTGGCGGCCCTGATGCTGACCAACCCGAACACCCTGGGGCTCTTCGAGGAGAACATCCTGGAAGTTGCCGAGCTGGTCCACCGGGCCGGGGGGCAGCTCTACTACGACGGGGCCAACTTCAACGCCATCCTGGGCCGCATCCGCCCCGGCGACATGGGCTTCGACGCCGTTCACCTGAACCTGCACAAGACCTTCGGCACCCCCCACGGCGGCGGAGGACCCGGCGCGGGTCCGGTGGGGGTCAAGAAGCACCTGGCGGAGTTCCTCCCCGTGCCCACCGTGGAGGAGACGAACGACGGCTTCCGGCTGGACTACGATCGCCCCCGGAGCATCGGCAAGCTGCTCGCCTTCTACGGCCACTTCCTGGTGTCCCTGCGGGCCTACGTCTACATCCGCCACCTGGGACTCGAGGGCCTGCGAGGCGTGTCCGTCCACTCCGTCCTGAACGCCAACTACCTCCAGAGCCTCTTGAAAGACACCTTCCTCCTGCCCTTCGACCGGCTCTGCATGCACGAGTTCGTCCTGTCGGGGAATAAGCAGAAGGAAGCCTACGGCGTGGCCACCCTGGACATTTCGAAGCGGATAATAGACTACGGGTTCCATCCGCCGACCAACTACTTCCCCCAGATCGTCCCCGAGGCTCTGATGATCGAGCCCACGGAAACGGAGACTCGGCAAACGCTGGACGCCTTCGCCGCGGCGCTCCTGGCGATAGACCGGGAGGCGGCCGAGAACCCGGACCTCCTGCACGGGGCGCCCTACTCCGCGCCGGTCCGGCGCGTGGACGAGGCCCGGGCGGTGAGGGAGCTGAACGTGAGCTGGCCCGAGGGGGAATAGCACGGCCCCACGAATAAAGGAGGGCTCCGGCCCTCCTTTTTTATCGCTTCGACAAGACAAATGGATTAACCGAACACAGCGAGCTATGCCACGGCAAACCGAGCGAAGTGAGCTACGCCTCCGGCGATACCCCTTGTCTGACAAACCGTTTGTTTCCTAAAAACTAAACCGCGTCTTGACAACCCCCTTTTTTGGGACTATCTTATCTGGTGGCCTCGTAAAAGTTACACTCAAGGAGGTTAAGATGCGCAAGTCGTTGATATTGGGGGGGGGTGATAATCCTCCTCATCGCCGGGCTCGTCGCCTGCTCGGACAGCCTGTCCGTGGGGGATGACGACCCCCTGGCTAACCGAGATGACTGGATAGTTCACGGCACCGTATACCTTGGGGATTATCCGCATGCCGCCAATGTCGGGCTGCGGCACATGTACACGTCCCCCTTCACCACTTACCTCAAAGAGACCACCGCAGGGCAAAACGGCTATTACGTATTCACTTTAGACGATCTGGATACGGGCTACTACGCCTGCGACGCCTGGTACCAAACCCACAGCGGCTCTAGCACCCAATTCTACTGGGACACTGAAGCTCCCGACAACTTTCTTCGCAACATCCACATGGAATAAATCGGGTAACCCGTCGTGGGTTGCTCTTTTATTTAGGAGGAAAGAGGATGAAAGCACTAGCGTTACTTGCCGTCTTGGTCGCCTCGGTGACCCTGGCAAGTGACGCCGTATCTGTCGGGCCGGAGCCATCGTCGGAGTACAACGCCCAGTGGACCCTGTTCCGGTCGGGCGAGGTCCGCTGCGACC
>JAPLSK010000175.1 GCA_026398675.1 bacterium
CGAGGGAGTACCGCCAGTCGGTGAGGGACATGACGTTCCCGGATGTTTTCTCCCAGTACCAGGCGAAGAAGATGTAATACGTCCCCTCGTCCGACGGGGCGGTGAGGCTCAGGTCCACGTCGAAGGTGGCCGTCCCGGAGGGGATGTTCGAGGTTATCTCCCAGTAGCTCGATTCGTTGTCCCCGTAGCTCGGGGTGGCGGCCAGGGGGGCGGAGCTGGAGGAGGAGCCGGCGTTGTCGGTCTCCAGGGTTGCCGTTCCGCTGATGCTATCGCCGGGCGCCACCGTCAGTACGGGATCGGACGGGTCGAGCTCCTGCTCGTTCACCATAGCGGAGACGAGGGTACAGGTGGAGGTTTCGGTCTCCGAGGGGCCGGTGGGGTCGTCGCAGCCGAAGTTGGGGAAGGAGCAGCCGACGATGGGGGCTTTATCCGAGGCCCCCGCCACCAGTTGAGGCCCCACGAGGAGCAGAATGGTGAGGATGAAGATGTAGAAGGACGCCGGCCGTTTTTTCAAGAATACTCCGCGGACATGTGCAACATTAGCTTATGAGCAGAGAGGCGTATTGTCAAGGCTGCGCCTTTCGAAGAGGCAAGGGGTTTAACCGAGCGAAGCGAGCTATGCCCCCGGCAAAACCCCTTGTCTTCAATTAAAGAAGACGCGCTTCAGATCGGAGTAGAGGGCGAACAGCAGGAGTGAGCCCAAGAGTACGATACCGACGTAC
Organism: bacterium; assembly: GCA_026398675.1. Classification (NCBI taxonomy): domain Bacteria; species bacterium. Next base: position 723 of record JAPLSK010000175.1, read on the forward strand.
TGTATCATCTGGCGCGTCTTCAGGGACATTGCTCGGCCGCGGACCGCCTCCACGACCAGAAGAGTGACCATCCCCCCGTCCAGCATGGGAATCGGCAGGGTATTCATGATGCCCAGCATGACCGAGAGGAGGGCGACGAAGCGCAGAAATACGCTGAAGCCCGCTTCGGCCATCTTACCCGAGACGGAGGCGATGGAGATGGGTCCCCCGATGGCTTCCGAGGCGGGTATGCGCTGGGCCATCAGGAGGTAGAGCACGGTGTAGAACTCGAGAGCCGCGGAGAAGGTCTCGTCGGTGGATTGCCCGAGCGAGCCGAAGAGCCCCGGATCCACATGGCGCACCTCGCCGCCCAGGGCGAACGTCTGATCGTCGAGAAGATCCAGGGGGACGTCCAAGGCAAAGTCTTTCCCGCCGCGCTGGAAGGCTACGGTGACTTCGGCGGGCGGCGTTTCCATCTTTTTCAGCTCGTCCAGGCGCGTCGCGTAATCGTCGGCGCTCGCCACCGGAGTGCCGCCCAGCGACAGTATCCGGTCCCCTTCCTTGAAGCCCAGGTTCTCCCCCGAGGGGTTAATGGCGCTCACAACCGGCTCTAGGTGGACCCGGATGCCGACCTGGGAGAAGCCGGTCTCGGGGTCCACCCAGGGGATCAGGGTGAACTCCCGATGCTCGCCGCCGCGCTCGATGGCGATGGTCAGCTCGTCCCCCGTCTGGAGGGTTATGCGACGGCTGAGCTCGCTCCAGTCCGCGACGGGCTCGCCGTCCACGGCGACGACCAGGTCGCCGGCCTCAATGCCGGCCCGCGATGCGGGACTTTGCTCGCCCTCGGGCAGCTCTGCGATAACCTCTCCGATGACCGGTTCGATGTGGAGCTCGTCGTAACCGCCCAGGTTGACGGCGAAGTTTATTAAAAGCGCCAGGACGATGTTGGCCAGCGGGCCCGAGAGGTAGACGATTATACTTTTCCAGGCCGGGGTGGAGTTGATGTGGGAGGGCTCCGCGGCCAAAGGGTTCTCGGTGGCGTCCCCGGCCAGGCGGACGTAACCGCCGATGGGCACGAGGGAGAGACAGTAGTCGGTTTCGCCGCGCCGAATGCCGAAAAGGCGCTTGCCGATGCCGATGGAGAAGCGTTGGACGCCGATGCCGAGGATTTTAGCCGCGACGAGATGCCCCAACTCGTGGACCGCGACCACCAGCCCGAAAGAGATTACGAACCCGAGGATGTCGGAGAATATGCCTTGCATGCCTTGGGGGGTTGGCGGACTCTACAGTCCGTGAGTCACGATCGCGGAGGCCAGCTCCTTCGCGGTTTCGAGAGCGGAGCGGACCTCGACCAGCGTGGTATATCCCGGCGCGCCTAATTCGTCCAAAACGCGCTCCAGGACGCGCGGGATGTCGGTGAACCGGATTCTCTCCGCCAGGAAGGCCTCCACGGCGACCTCGTCGGCCGCGGAGAGGTGCGCCGGCGCCAGGCCGCCCGCCGAGAACGCCCGACGGGCCAGCCCCAACGCCGGAAAGCGGCCTTCATCCACCGGGAAGAACGCGAGCCCGTCAGTCTGCGTCAGGTCGAGTCTGGGCGCGGGGCCCGCGACCCGGTCCGGGTGGGTCAGGGCGTACTGGATGGGCAGGAGCATGTCGGGTCGCCCGAGCTGGCCCAGCACGGAGCCGTCGGCGAACTCCACCAGACTGTGCACCACCGACTGCGGGTGGACGATCACATCCACGTTTTTGATTCCGAAGAGCCAGTGGGCCTCGATGATTTCCAGCCCCTTGTTGAAGAGGGTGGCCGAGTCCACGGTTATCTTGGTGCCCATGTTCCAGTTGGGATGCCGGAGAGCCTCGCCGGGGGTTACGCCCGTCAGATCGGATCGGTTCAGGAAGGGTCCGCCCGAGGCGGTGATGATGAGCCGGGCGACCTCGCACCGGGGGCGGTCGCCCAGGCACTGCCAGATGGCCGAGTGCTCCGAGTCAATGGGGAGAAGCTCCACGCCGTGTTCTTTGGCGGCTTCGACGAAGAGCGCCCCGGCGGCGACCAGGACCTCTTTGTTGGCCAGAGCCACGTCCTTGCCGGAGCGGACGGCCTCGTATGTCGCCTCGAGGGCCACGGAGCCGGAGCTGGCGGCGACGAAGGTGTCCGCCCCTTCCAGGCGGGCGAGCTTGATCAAGCCCTCGGCCCCCGACGCGATCTCGGTTCCGCCCCCCTTGACCTTTTTCGCCAAAACCTCAGCGGCGGGCTCGTCGAAGAGGACGGCCAGTCGCGGCCTGAACTCCTCGATTTGGGCGAAGACGTCCTCCACCTCGTCCAGGGCTCCCAGGGCGGCGACCGGAAAACCCAGGGACCGCGCGACGGTGAGCGTCTGTCTCCCGATAGAGCCGGTCGAGCCGAGGATGGAGAGCGTCCGTTTACGCATGAAGTATCAGCCCAGTGTGCCGCTCCACAGCCCGGCGTGGTGGAGACTGATCAGGTAGATGCAGGCCGCCGGCATGGCCATAAGAAAGCTGTCCAGCCGGTCCAGGAGGCCGCCGTGACCGGGGATGATGTTGCCGGTATCCTTCAGCCCCGCGTCGCGTTTGAGCGCCGAGACGGTCAGATCGCCAATGAAGGCCCCCAGCGCCACCACCGCTCCCAGAATGAGGGTGTATCTCCCCTGGAGGTTGGCGTTCAAGAAATAGTTTTCGATGGCCCAGGCGCCTACCGCGGCCAGAACGACGCCCGCGACTAGGCCCTCCACGGTCTTTTTCGGTGACAGTTGCGGGGCGAGCTGATGACGGCCCAGGAGGGAGCCGACTACGTAGGCCCCGGTGTCCGCAATCCACAGCGCGGCCAGTGTGACCACCAGCAGCGGCGCCCCCTTGTTCCCGAGCCCCAGAATCAACGCCGCCCCCGTCCCCAGGCCCAGGTAAAAAGAGGTGAGGACGCTGCGGGCGAAAATGTCCAGCGCGCCGACATAATCGCGCCGCAGGACCGTCAGCGCGTTGACCAACACCGCGCCCAGGGCGCCGTAGGCCAGGCCCTCGGCCCCGCGGATCCAGGCTCCGCCCAGGATGATGAGCGCGCCCAGACCGGAGAGAAGAGGCTCGGCCGGCCTTCCTTTTTCCCCTGTCAAGTTGCGCATCTCGTACACGCCGCCGACGACGCACAGTCCGAGAAGGATCACCCAGCGCCAGGTGGAGCCGTTCCAGGCACAGAAGAGAAAAACACCGGCCCAGACCAAGCCGGACAGGATTCGGATGAGAAAATTCGTTTTATTTTCTTCCATGGCCTTGTTCCGTGCAGGCTAATCGAAAGTGGTCTCGAAATCAACCACACCGTCCCCCCGGACGGTGACCGTCAAGTGGTAGGCGCCGGCCTCCTCGAGGTAACCGCCGGAAACCATCCGCCGAGCGTCCGACGAATCACCGTAGTCGAGCGTCACATCGCTTTCTCCGAGAGGCTCGACGACGACGGTCGTCTCCCCACCCGCGTCCAAGGTTCCGATGGTGTACGCGTCCCCATCCTCCAGGGTGAGGACGACCTGGGTGAGCGGCCCGCCGCCGGCGTTGATCACCGTCACCCGGGGATACCCGCCGGAGCAGGATGTCAACAGGACCGCCAGGAGCAGAATCCTTCTCCACGCGTTCATCGTTTTACATCCGTCCCGACGCCGCCGAAGCGGCGTTCCCGTCCCTCGTAGTCCTTGAGCGCCCGGTAGAGCTCCTCCCTGGAAAACGCGGGCCAGAAGACCCCGGTGAGGTAGAGCTCGGCGTAGGCTATCTGCCAGAGCAGGAAATCGGAGACGCGCAGCTCGCCCGAGGTCCGAATCAAGAGGTCCACCTCGGGCTGACCGGCGGTGTAGAGCATTTGGTCGAAGGCGCGCTCGTCCACAAGGCCTTCGGGCAGCGTCCCGGTTCTCTCCTCCTCCAGCAGGCGGTTGACCGCGCCCAGAATCTCCGACCGTCCGCCGTAGCTCACCGCCAGGTTGAGGTTGAGCCCGGTGTTCTTGGCCGTCATCTCCTCGTCCTCGACGATGGCCCCCCGCACCGCTTCGGGGAGCATCCCCCGTTCGCCGAGGGACCGGAAGCGGATGTTGGAGTACATCATCTCCCCGAGCTCGCTTTTGAGGTACTTGACCAACAGGCGCATCAGGACGTCCACCTCGGCCTTGGGGCGCTTCCAGTTGTCCAGGCTGAAGGCGTACAGGGTGAGCGACTCGATGAGGAGGTCGCCGCAGGCGCGGGTGATGTCCTTGGCCCGCTCCATGCCGCGGCGGTGGCCGAAGATGCGCGGCTTGCCGCGAGCGGCGGCCCAACGGCCGTTGCCGTCCATGATAATAGCCACATGGCGCGGGAGCCGCGTGAAGCGCGGAACCTTGGGCTTCTCTTTCTGGGTGTCGAAACGGGGCATAACATGTCCTGCCGGACGGTGAGCGGCCCGAATATTTTGATGGGAACGTGGAAACCGTCCCCATTGTAAGTTACTTCCGCCGAAGTTGCCATGCCGCCGTGATTCCGCCCGGACCATACCGCTCCCCGCCTCTGAGATGGACATCTTTTACTTAATCAGTTTATACTTTAAAGAGTTTTTATTTATAAACACTCGCAGGGAGGGATATTAAGATGAAGGAACGCCTTACACTACCGGCCCTGATCCTGCTGGGTCTGGCCATGACCCTTTCCGGCTGCACCAGCACCAGCGACTCCGGCGGCGGTGGCGACGGAGACGATAATTCAGGTGAGCTCGGATGGGCGCTCGACCTGGCCGATCCCGCCGCCGAGGGAGAGATGGACGACCCCAGTTTACTGAGATTCAGAGGCACGCTGGTGGACGACACCGGCAGGATTGACGACCAGGGGACGTGGCTCTTCTACTACGGAGATCTGGAAGGCGACCGGCAGCAGGTGCTGGCGGTAAATGTCACCCTCACGGGGCAAGTTATCACCTGCTGGTTTGACGCGGAGCAGATTGACCCATTCTGGACCGAACTCCCCGTTTACCGCGACGCGGAGGATTGGGTTGATGCCGCCGACGAGGCTCTCGACGCCGCCGGCGGCGTGGCATACGACTACCGCTGGGTGCAGGTGGACCCCGATGGCGACGATGATTATAGCGAGAGCGAGAACCTCTGCCTCGTCGCATACTTTACGGAAGAGGGCAATCTCATGGCCTTAGTGACCCTCGACGCCGACACCGACGAGGTTCTCGACCTGGACATCGAAGGGGAATAGGCGCACGAACAGAATTGCTGAACAGCAACCGGCGGGGATGCATTTCCCGCCGGTTGCGTTGGGCCGCCCAGCGGCCGTTGCCGTCCATGATTATCGCCACGTGGCGCGGGAGCTGCGTGAAACGCGGAACCTCGGGCTTTTAGATCTGGGTGTCGAAACGGTGTATAACATATCCTGCTGGACGATGAGCTGCCCGGACATTTTGATGGGAACGTGGAAACCGTTCCCATTGTAAGATACTTCAGTCGAAGTTGCCATGCCGCCGTGAGCCCGCCCGGACTTTCCCGCTCCACGCCGGGATGGACACCTTTAACTTAATCAGTTATACTTTAGTAAGTTTCATTCATGACCACTCGCAGGGAGGGATACTAAGATGAAGGAACGCCTTACACTACCGGCCCTGATCCTGCTGAGTCTGGCCATGACCCTTTCCGGCTGCACCAGCACCAGCGACTCCGGCGGCGGTGGCGACGGAGATGATGAATCAGGTGAACTCGGCTGGGCGCTCGACATTGCGGATGAGGCCGCCGAGGGGGAGATGAACAACCCAAGTTTACTGCATATCAGAGGTGAAAGAGTGGAAGACACCGGCAGGATTGACCATGGGAGGTGGATCTTCGACTACGGTGATCTGGAGGGCGACCGGCAGCAGGTGCTGACGGTCACAGTCCTCCCCGATGGATCGTTTGGCACCCGTTGGTATAATTGGTATGGATATTGGAACAAACTCCCCGTTTACCGCAACGCGGAAGATTGGGTGGACGCCGCCGACGAGGCCATCGACACCACTGGCGGTGTGGCTTACGACTACCGCGTGTTGGAGGTGGGCTCCGACGGCGACGATGATTACAGCGAGAGCGAGAACCTCTGCCTCGTCGCATACTTTACGGAAGAGGGCTATCTCATGGCCCAGGTGACCCTTGACGCCGACACCGACGAGGTTCTCGACCTGATAATCTTCAAATAGGCGCCGGAACAGAACTGCCGATCCGTTTCTCCAGCGGGGACACCTTTCCCGCCGACTGCGCCTCCTCGACTGCTTTTCCGACTCCGAGCCCCCTGAATAGCCCCCGGATTTCCATCCCTAACCCTACAAAAGGTTGGGTCCACCGGACCATAATCCCGGAGCCAAGCATGGACAGGAAAACCGAGTGGAGCGAGCTATGCCCCCGGCAAAAGGTCATCATCATGGGGGCCGCGGGGCGCGACTTTCACAACTTCAACACCTTCTTCAGAAAAAACCCCGCCTACGAGGTCGTGGCCTTCACCGCCACCCAGATTCCCGACATCGAGGGCCGCCGATACCCGCCCGAGCTCTCGGGTGAGCTTTACCCCAAAGGCATCCCCATCCACGAGGAACAGGCGCTGCCCCGCCTGATCAAAGACCTGGGCGTGGACTTCGTCGTCTTCGCCTACTCGGACGTTTCGTATGAATACGTCATGCACCGGGTCAGCCTGGTCAACGCCGTCGGGGCCAGCTTCATGCTCCTGGGCGGCTCCGCGGTGACCCTGGAGAGCACAAAGCCGGTCATCGCCGTCTGCGCGGTGCGGACCGGGTGCGGCAAGAGCCAGACCAGCCGCCGAATAATAGACATCCTCCAGGCCGCCGGGAAGAAGGTCGTCGCCGTCCGCCACCCCATGCCTTACGGCGACCTGGCGAAGCAGCGGGTGCAGCGCTACGCCGAGCTCTCCGACCTTGAGGATCACGACTGCACCATCGAGGAGATGGAGGAGTACGAGCCGCACATCGCCGCGGGCAACCTCATCTACGCCGGCGTGGACTACGAGGCGATTCTGCGCGAGGCGGAGAAGGAAGCCGACATCATCATCTGGGACGGCGGGAACAACGACACCTCCTTCTACCGGGCCGACCTGACCGTGGTGGTGACGGACCCCTTCCGGGCGGGGAACGAGCTATCGTATTACCCCGGCGAGACCAACCTGCGCCTGGCCGACGTCATCGTCATCAACAAGTTGGGGGCCGTGCCCCCGGAGAAACTGGCCCTCCTGCGGGAGAACATCCGCGCCACGAACCCAACCGCCGTGGTGGTCGAGGCGGCCAGCCCCATCTTCGTGGACGACCCGGCGGTCATCACCGGGAAGCGGGTGCTGGTCATCGAGGACGGCCCGACGCTCACCCACGGGGGGATGAAGTTCGGGGCCGGGACGGCGGCGGCGGAGAGGTTCGGCGCGGCGGAGTTCGTGGACCCGCGCCGGTGGGCCGTGGGCAGCATCGCCGAGACTTTTGAAAAGTACCCCGGAATCGGAGTGCTCCTCCCCGCCATGGGCTACGGCCCGGCGCAGGTCAAGGACCTGGAGGCCACGATAAAGGGGATGGTGAAGGACAAGGCCATTGACTCCGTTATCGTCGGGACGCCGATAAACCTCAAGCGGCTGATCGAAATCGGCTGCCCCGCGACGCGGGTGAGCTACGAGCTTCAGGAGATAGGGCGGCCGACCCTGGAGGATGTGCTGCGGGACCGGGCGCTCATCTGAGACGAAAGAGACGGGCGACCCCAGGGTTATCGAACACCGGACGTAGGGCGGCAACTCCGTGTGCCGCCCGATTCGCATTAAAAAGGGCGGGGTATAGAGCCCCCGCCCTACATTTACATTACCCACCGCTGACCTCAAAGCTCACCCGGCGAGGCGCTTCACCAGCTCGGCCACGCGGCGGCCCAGCTTCCGCCCGTGGTCCTTCGTCCTCTCATCGGGCGCGCCGGTGCAGGCTACGCCGTAATGCCCCGTGGCCGAGAGGGGGTCGCCGACCACCATCATCCCGTAGATGAGCATGGCCTGAAGGATGGAGAGGATGGTGGTCTCCTTGCCGCCGGTGGGGTCGTGGGAGGTGGCGAAGGCGGCGCCGATTTTATTCTCCATCTTCTTCCGCGTCGGCAGGAAGCGGTCTATCATCGCCTTCAGCTCCGCCGCCATCGTGCCGAAATACACCGGCGAGCCGAGGATGACGCCCTGGGATTCCAGAAAATCGTCCTGGACGACGGCGGATGTGTCCTTTAAAACGCAGGCGACCCCCTCGACCTCGCGCACGCCATCGGCCACGGCCTCGGCCAGGGCCCGGGTGTTGCCGGTCTTCGAGAAGTAGCCCACCAGAACCTGCATCTTCACTCCTTCTTCCTTTTCTTTAATAATTTTTCGACCCAGCCGGTGAGGAACCAGCAGCCGAGGGCAACCAGGCTCCCCCAGGCCATCCCGGCCAAAACGTCCGTGGGCCAGTGCACTCCGAGGTACACGCGGCTCACGGCCACCAACAGGGCCAGAGGGTAGGCGCCCCAGGCCAGTCTCTTATCGCCTAATGTGGCCACCAGGGCCAGAGCGAAGAGGTTCGCCGCGTGGAGGCTGGGCATGGAGCCCACATCGGCCGCGTGGTCCACCCAGGTAAAACTCCCGGCGGGCAGGGCGTAGCAGGGCCGCATCCGACCGAAGAGGGGTTTCAAAACGCGGTAGCCGATTAAATCGGAGAGGCCCACGGCCAGGATTAGGGCCGCGATAACGCGCAGGGCGCCCCACTTTTTGGTGTGGACGAACCAGGCGCAGACGACGAGCCCCAGGCCGATGCCGAACCAACGGTTCGACAACACGGTGAAGAGCCCGTCGAGGAAGGGGTTCCCCGTCGAGTTGAGCGCCCGGAAGAGGGCCAGGTCGAATCGGTCGTAAGAGGCGGTGAGCTTCTCCAGCATGGGCCGAACAACCGTTCGCTATGCGCCGATGAGCGTCCAGCAGGTTTCCATGACATCCTCGACGATAATCTCGGCGAGGCAGGCCAGGTCCCGGCGGCGTGGACAACGCTCCAAGCCGTTCTTGGTGCAGGGGCGGCAGTCCAGCGTCCGCTCCAGGACGCGCGCCTGCGCCCCGCGGGGGAAGTAGCCGAACTGATGGGTGGTCGGGCCGAAGAGGGCCACGGTGGGCGTCCCCACGGCCGTCGCAAGGTGCGTGAGCCCGGTGTCGTTGCCCACGACGACGGCGCACCGCTGGAGGAGGGCGGCCGTCT
>JAPLSK010000176.1 GCA_026398675.1 bacterium
AGTAGAGATCCTCGCGGAAATGGCCCCTTTCCGCCAGCACGCGCAGGTGCTTGTTCGTGGCGGTGAGGATGCGGATGTCAATCTTGCGGCTTTTGGGCGAACCGACCATGGAGACCTCCTTGTCCTGCAGCACCCGCAGGAGCTTCACCTGCATGGCCAGGGAGGTCTCGCTGATCTCGTCCAGGAAGATGGTGCCGCCCTCGGCGGTCTGGAAGAACCCGGCCCGGGACTGGTTGGCCCCGGTGAAAGCCCCCTTGACATACCCGAAGAGCTCGCTCTCCAGGAGCCCCTCGGGTATGCCGCCGCAGTTGACGGGCACGAAGGGGGCCTGCGCCCGCGAGCCGTGGTAGTGGATGGCCCGGGCGACGAGCTCCTTGCCCGTACCGGACTCCCCGGTGATGAGCACGGTAGCCGAGGTCCCGGCGGCCTTTCCTATCGCCTGAAAAACCTTCTTCATGACCTTGGATTCACCCACGATGCCGTAGTCGTCGTGGGACACGAGGCGGCGGCGCCGGAAAGCCGCCCGACGGAGCCCGAGCTTCTCCAGGGACCGCCCCACCGCCGCGAAGAGCTCCTCGTCGGTGAAGGGCTTGGGCAGGTACTCCTCCGCCCCGGTCTTGATGGCCTCCACCGCGCCCTCAACCGTCGCGTACCCGGTGATCATCATCACCTCGGTGTCGCGGTTGTTCTCCCGCACGTGACGCACCAGTTCCAGCCCGGACACGTTGGGCATGCGCAGGTCCGTTATCAGGAGGTCCACCGCGGTTCCGTCGAGGAGACGAACGGCCTCGGCCACGCTGCCGGCGGTGAAAACCCGGTACCCCTCGGCCGTCAGGGTCCGCCTGAGCATCTCCAGGGTTTCCGGGGAATCGTCTACGACCAGAATCCTATCGTTGGCCATGGGTCGGTGCTCACTTCCTCGTGGAAGGGCAAGGGGCGTAGGGCGACCCGTAGGACGAGTCCTCTGCGGTCGCCCGCGGGCGGGGACAGAGCCCCGCCCCTACGAGTCGGTATGGATGTGAAGGTTCACGCGGCGCATTCCGGGACGGCACAGGGATCGCACCGGACCGCTCGCCCGAGCTCCGGCGGTCCTCGGAGCGTCCAAGAAGGGGCGATGGCCGGACCCCGGGTCAAGGACGCCCCTCCACCTGGTTCTCCACCCCGAAGGGCCTCGCCGCGACGGGGAGGGAGACGGTGAAGCGGCTCCCGCGGCCCAACTCGCTCTGGACCTCTATCCCGCCGCCGTGCGAGGCGACGATGCCGTGCACGACCGGCAGGCCGAGCCCCGTTCCGTGCCCAACCTCCTTGGTGGTGAAGAAGGGGATGAAGATTTTCTTCACCGTCTCCCGTGACATCCCCGTGCCCGTGTCCTCGATGTCGAGGTAGACGGAATCGGCGTCCGCGTGGGTCGCCACGGTGAGCTTCCCCCCGTCCTCCATGGCCTGGACGGCGTTGACCACGATGTTCACCACCACCTGCAAAAGCTGCGACGGATCGGCGGTAATCAGGGGAAGCTCGGGATCGAACCGCTTGACCACCCGAATCCCCTGTTTCTCGCACCGGGTTTCCAAGAGGAAAAGCCCCTCCTCGGCCACGGTGGACAGGTTGACCTCGGTCTTCTGGGTGGGCATCTGGCGGCTGAAGATGAGGAGCTTCTTGACTATCTCCCGGGCGTGCAGGGTGGAGTTGATGATGCGCTCCAGGTCGCGGCCCACGATGTCGGGCAGGTCGGGTGCCTTCTTCGATAGCTGGGCGAAGCCGAGGATGGAGGTGAGCGGCTCGTTGAGCTCGTGGGCGACCCCCGCCCCGAGCTGCCCGATGGTGGCCAGGCGGTCGGCGTGCCGAAGCTGCTCCTCCAGGGTGCGCTTGTCCTCCTCGGTCCGGCGCCTCTCGAGAATCAAGGAGATGTGCCGGGCGATACTGTCTATGAGGTCGTGCTCCTCCTCGAGGAAGAGTGCCGCCTCCAGCAGATCCTCCCCGCCCGAATAGACGAGTTCGACGAAGCCCCGCTTCTCGCCGCCGCACACGATGTCGGAACGCAGGGCGCTACCCTGGCCGTCGAAGTTCGAGCTCACGTAGCTATGTTTATCCACCACCAGCCGGGCCGTGGCCATCTCCGGGTACTGCCAGGCGGGCGGCATCAACTCGACGATCCCCTGCATCAAGCCGTCGAACTGGACGTCCTGCTGCTGGACGAGCTCGTCTATCTCGTAGAGGCAGGAGAGTTCCTTGACGCGCTCGCGCAGGGCGTACTGGGCGCGGCGGTCGCTCACGGCCACGCCCAGGGTCTCGGCCAACCCCTCGTAGAACTCGATGGTCGAGGGGGTGAAGAAGTTCACCCGGCGGCTCTTGAGCTGCAAAAGACCCCGGCTCTCCTCCTCCAGCTCGAAGGGGATGAAGGCCACGGACTGATAGCCACCCGTCAGCTCCCGCAGCTCCTCGGGCACGAGCTCCGAGAAGACCGGCGGGCATTTCAACGGTTGGTCCGTGCTCCCGATCCAGAAGCTGCCCCCGGCGCTGATGCACTCCAGGGTGGGGTCCACGTGACGGCACATCACCGCGCCGCAGAGCTTTTCGATCCACGAGCCGTCGTCCACGCATGGAACCGTCCTATCGCCGCACTTCAGCACCGGCGAGAGCTTTTGGCAGAAGTAATTCTCCCCCTTGCCGTCGGTCGCCACCCAGCGGTAGTGCAGATCCCCATCCCGCATCCGCAGCTCTACGGCGTCGCAGTGCGAGAACTCCAAGAGCATCCGGGACATCTCCCGGAGGAATTCGAGCCGCGGGGTTCCCAGGTTGGCGAAGCGGAGGATACGCCGCGTGATAAAGCAGAAGTCGGCGGCCAGCTTGACCGCGGTTTCCCGGATGGACTGGAGGTTGGTGACGGTTTTATTCATCATCGTGGATTTTCCTAGGGCGGCGATGGAAGTCTAGTCCGAAGGCTGGACTTTTTCAAATGGGTAAGGCAAGGGGTTTAACCGAGCGAAGCGAGCTACGCCTCTAGCGAAACCCCTTGTCTCCTTGATTGGAAACCGCCTCTCGACATTTAATACCAAGAAGCGTGCCAGGAATCACATCGTCCGAAAAACGGCCTGACGGCGCGCCGTCGTGCACCCGCGACCAGCCGAACGAAGGGCCGGTGCGCGCACCGACCCCAAAAGGGACTTTCGATGGTTTCAACCGCGGCAAAGTTACAAGAACCGCCCCGTCCTCCGAGCGGACGACGGCCGCCGTCAACGGATGCAACGGTCCGCCCGCCCCCCGCGGTCCGGCCGGCCGGCCGTTGCGGTGATGATTTATCTCCGACTAAGATCCCGGCCGCGGCGATGGCCGCCATGTGCACCACGTCGTCCACCTCGCAGCCGCGAGGCAGAACGTGGGCTTGGCGATTCCCTCGCTCACGATGATGGCGCCGGCGCGCGGGATGCGGTCGTCCTCGCCCTCGAGAAGAACCAGACGGGCGGGCCGCTTCTTGGCCTCGTAAATCACGAGGCGCATGATTTCGCCAGGGGCGTAGCTCGGTTTGCCAGGGGCATAGCTCGCTTCGCTCGGTTCGCTCGGTTAGCGGTTCTTGCCCAGCCGAGCCTCGAGCTGTTTCTTATAGGAGTCCAGGTTCACCTTGAGCTTGGCGACGCCGGACTCCATCGCCGCCTTGGCCACGGCGGAGGCCTCCCAAATGAGGACGCGGTAATCGAAGGGCTTGGGGACGATGTAATCGCGTCCGAAGCTAAGGTGCTCGACGTTGTACGCCTTGCACACGGAATCGGGCACGTCCTCCTTGGCCAGGTCCGCCAGGGCCTTGGTGGCGGCGTGCTTCATGGCCTCGTTGATGTCGGTGGCGCGGACGTCCAGGGCCCCGCGGAAGATGAACGGGAACCCAAGGACGTTGTTCACCTGGTTCGGATAATCGGAGCGGCCGGTGGCCATAATTACGTCGTCGCGGGCCGCCTTCGCGTCCGGGTAGGTTATCTCGGGGTCCGGGTTGGCCATGGCGAAGATGACCGGGTCGGAAGCCATGGAGCGGACCATGTTCTGGGTCACCAGCCCGGCGGTGGAGAGGCCCAGGAAGACGTCCGATCCCACCATGGCGTCGGCGAGGGTGCGCCGATCGGTCTTGGCGGCGAACTGCTGCTTGTACGGGTTCATCCCCTCCTTGCGGCCGGCGTAAATGACGCCCTTCGAGTCCAACAGGATGACCTTCGCCGGGTCCACCCCGAGGCTGATGTAGTACTTGGTGCAGGCGATACCGGCGGCCCCGGCGCCCGAGACCACGAGACGGATGTCTTCTATCTTCTTGCCATTTAGCTCCAGGGCGTTCAACAGCCCCGCCCCGGAGATGATGGCCGTCCCGTGCTGGTCGTCGTGGAAGACCGGGATGCCCATCCGCTTCTTCAGCTCCTCTTCGATGACGAAGCAATCGGGGGCGGCGATGTCCTCCAGGTTTATACCCCCGAATGTCGGTTCGAGCATCTCCACGGTGCGGATGATTTCGTCGGGGTCCTTGGAGTCGATTTCCAGGTCGAAGACGTCGATGTCGGCGAAGCGCTTGAAGAGAACGCCCTTGCCCTCCATCACCGGCTTCCCGGCAGAGGGGCCGATGTCGCCCAGCCCGAGCACCGCCGTGCCGTTCGAGACGACGGCCACCAGGTTTCCCTTGGCCGTGTACTCGTAGACCTTGGCCGGATCCTTCTCTATCTCCAGACAGGGGATCGCCACTCCGGGGGTGTACGCCAGGGACAGGTCGAGCTGCGTCCGGCACGGCTTGGTGGAAACGACCTCTATCTTGCCGGCCCTGCCCCGGCTGTGGTATTCGAGAGCCTCCTCGCGACTGATGGCCATCCTCTCCTCCAATAAAAAGGCCCAGGGCGTGCCCCGCGCCGGTTACTCTCCCCCCGTTCCCCAAAGTGGAGACGAGGAAAAAACTTAACCCTCCCGAACGGCTCGCCGTCGATCCGGGTGCCAAGGGTGATGCGGAAAACTTTCTGTACCCCGTATACCGGGATTTCATCTTCGACCCAACTAGATGAAAGTACTCAGGTGCAAGGCCGACTTGGGCGCGAACCGCCGAGGGATGGAGGGGCAAGGGGCTTAAGCCCCTTGTCTCAACGGATTTCATTTGTTTTAACCGTTCTCCCGACTTCCCCGTCAGGAGTTCGCGCGAGTCCATCCGAAGACCGCTGCAAATCCCGCCCACCCGACCCCGCCTTCAGAACGGCACACTCCCGCACCACGTCGTCGGGGAGCTCGGTCACCGCCCACATCTCCGCCCAGCTACCTATCTTCGCCATCTTGGCCGCAATGTGATACCCGAGGACGTAGCCCTCCTCGATCCTGGCCAGCATGTCCTCCAGCGTAGAGCAGGAGCCGAGGAGTTGGTGAAAGGTGTCATGGCCGATGCCGTCGCGGCACTTGGAAACGAGGATTAGAACGCCCCCTTCGGTGAGGGCCAAGGCGCCGTTGTGCAGTGCCTTCTGGGACTGGTAGAGGTCCACGTCCATGGGAAAGGGGGCGACGCTGACCACCACGTCGGCCTTGGCGGGAACCTCGACGCAGAAGACCTCCTTGGCCCGCAGGGTGGCGGCGTAGAAGGACTCGTGGATGTGCCCGGCGGTGGCGGCGTATATTTTGCGATCGCGGTCCAGGACGGTCTGGATGGAGAAAATCGGTTTCTCGGCGATGGCGGAAAGGGCGTCAACCATGTCCTCGTGGACCGGGTTGCCTTCGAGGGCCAGCGCCCGGGCCCGGACATCCATAGCGAATTTGTGGTTTTGTTCGATTGTTAGGTAAGACGCGATGCCGGGCAGGAAGAACTTGCGGCCGCCCGTGTAACCGCCGAAGTAGTGGGGCTCGACGGAGCCGATGATGACCAGCCGGTCCGCCTCCACCCCCAGGCGGTTGATCCACATCTCGGTCCCCGACTTCGAGGTGCCGATGTGGACCATCTCGGCGTCGGCCCTCGCGTCGTGGACGTGAATCCTATCGCGGAAGCGCTCGAGGTGGCGACCAAAGATGAAGCGGAGCTCCTCCTCGGTGGGACCGCGGTGGACGCCGGTGGCGATCAAGAACCGCGGCTCCACGCCGACCAGGTCACCCTCGATGATGTCGAGGACCTTGGCGGTGGGAGTGGGCCGGGTGCCGTCGTTGACGATGACCAGAACGTTACCGCCGGCGCCGATGAACTCGCCGAAGGGAACGGCGCCGAGGGGGTTAGAAAGGGCGCGTCGCAGCGTTTCGATCTCATCGCCCGTATCCACCCGGTTCGGGTGAACGATGCCGGCCAACCGGTCGCGTTCGAGCTCGACCGTCTGCTCCCCTTTTCCCCACGGAACCCGAATCTCCACGACCGCCTCGGCCGAAGAAAGCTTTTAAGTAAACCTTGGGGGACACTACGATAGCGCATCCGGTTTGTCAATGCGAAGCTGCGTCTGCCCCGCGAACCCCGCCAAAACGAAGCGAACCGAGCGTAGCGAGCTACGCCACGGGCTAACCTACTCGAAGACCACGAACCACCTGGACTTGGACTTCGCCGGGTGGAGCCTGAGCCAGAGGTCGTCGGGCAGGTACACCTTCACGTTGCAGTACTGGCAGGGCACCAGGCGGTCCTTTCCGTCCACGACCAGGGCGCCGCCGCACTTGGGGCAGGTGAAGGCCACGGGGCCGGAAACGCCCTCGGACCGCGGCTCGTCAGAGACACGGAGGGACGCGCCGACGAGGAGCCTCGGATGGAGATTCGAGAGCCATGCGGGCGGCGGCGCGGTCTCGGTGGTCTCACCGCACTTGGCGCAGGTGAGCGTACCCGCGTCCGGCTTGAGCGAGGCTTTCGGGAAATCGGTCTTGCATTTATAACAGTTCGGGGCCCGGTTCCCGTACAGGAGCGTCGTGTTGAACGTCCCCCAGATGGAGGAGTTGCGTCCCTCGCTCTCTTTCAGTTCACCGGATTTAATCTCCTCCAGGACATCCTTGAAGATGTCCGTCCAATAATCATGGGGAACATCGAAGTCCGCCTGGCAGTGGTCGCAGTGGGCCGTCTCCCAGGGGCCGTTCAGCGGCACGGGGTTGTCGCACTTGGGGCACTTGACGCCGCATTCGATGAGCACGTAACGCACGTTTTCTCCTCCGGTGAGTTACAAGCGCGGGTTTGCCGGGGCAAAATTTGTGTCGCCGGGGTCAGTTTATCTCATCCCGCCGTCGAGGTACACCCCCCGACGGGATGAGACGCGGAAACAGGCGGGCGGCCTTTCGACCACCCGCCCGCTCACACGACAGCGCGC
Organism: bacterium; assembly: GCA_026398675.1. NCBI lineage: Bacteria > bacterium. Next base: position 7,272 of record JAPLSK010000176.1, read on the forward strand.
CGGAACGACGACCCCACGGAGCTTAAATGGTTCGCCGTTGGCGTTACTTCGTCATTAGAACTTGAGCTGCAACTGGGCCTTTACGAGTGAGTTGCCGTCCACGTCGGAGTCCTCGGGCATCTGCATGATGTAGTTGAGCTGCAGCATGGCGTAGTGGTCCTCGGTGAAGTAGAGGTTGGCGCCGATGGTCAGCTGGTCCATCCCGTTCAAATCCACGGTGTCGTTGGTGTCGTTCATGTCATAGCGTCCGCCAAGCTCCACCAGGTTGAGGAAGTCTCCGCCCACGGGCAGCCGGCCCAAGAGGTCAACGGCCAGGCCCGAGACGCCGAAGTCGTCGCCGAGGTCAACGGTGTCGCCGGCGGCGTCCTTCGAGCTCGAAAGCCCGAAGCTCCCGCCGACGTACTCCAGGCCCGCGTAGAAGTAATCGTGGGTGTAGTTGACGTGGGCGCCGTAGCCGGTGACGCCGGTGTAGACATCGTTGCCCAAAGCGTCTTCGTAGAGCGCCTGATCGTTGGCCAGGTAGAGGAAACCGCCGAGGTGAATGCCCTTGATGAAGGAGCTGTCGGCGAAGACGGAGAAGTTGATGTCGGATAGGTTGGGGTTGTTCCCCGGGCCCGTTCCGCCGCCCCAGCCCGCCCTGTCGTTCTCCCAGACGCCGAGCGAAAGGTCGAGGTACCGGGTGTCCTTCTCCGCGCCGTCGATCATGACCTGGCCCACGATGCCCTCCTGATAATCGGACGACCAGACGTCGTGCTGGGGCCGATCAATGAAGGGCTGCGCCGAGCTGGACAGGGAGTTGGTCCAGGATCCGTCCGGGTTCTGCAGACCGAGGTGCAGGTTGAAGATGTCCGCCGGCTTGAAGGACAGGTATAGCTCCTCGAGCTCCCACTGCAGGTACTTCGAGGTGCTGGCGGTTACGTCGGAGACGTAGGTGATGTCGGGGTTGCCGTCGCCGTCAACGTCGTAGTCCGCGGTGTCCACCGAAAGGCCATTGAAATGGGTGCGGTCCTTGACCGCCTCGACCAGCTTGAAGGACCAGTAGTCGCCGATGTCGCCGGAAACTTCCAGCTTGGCGCGCTTGAAGTAGAGCTCGCCGAAGGCGTTGCCGTCGGTGACGTTGGTCTGGAGATCGTAATCCCAGTGGAACTGGGCGTAGCCGCCGAGCTTGATCTTGAAGATGTCCTCATCGTATACGGTGACGCTGGCCAGAGAGGCGCCGGCGAAGGTGAGGATCAAGAGGACCGCGAATAATTTTCGCACTGTCTTTACCTCCAGGGTTGGGGTTTTGTCAGGTAACGGCAATTTCAGGTTTTAAGCAATTTCACGGTCATCGCCGCGGAGCGTGGATGAGCGGTTATCCATCCCCCTGCGACCGCCGCTTCTTTTTGCCGGGGGCATAACTCGCTTCGCTCGTTTTTCTCATCGCCTCCAGCTCTTTCGCAATCTCGTGCTGGTGGTGCAGGTGCAGGTGGCTCTCCACCACGAAGAGCACGCTCTCGGCGATGTTGGTCGCGTGGTCGCCGACGCGCTCAAGATTCCGGGCGACGAGGGCCAGCCGCCAGTACCCCTCGGTCAACTCGCACTCCGGGCTCACCCCCGACGGCAAGCCGTCCTCTTCGACGCCGGGTATGCGCGACATCTTTCCGAGAATCTCCCGGACGGTTTCCCGCGTCAGCTCGTCGAGCTCGTCGTCGCCGACGATGACGCGCTTGGCCAGTTCCTCCGACTCCCCGGTGAAGGAATCCATGCTGTCGGAGAACATCTTCAGGGCCGTCTCCCCCATCGTCCTCAATTTTTCGGGCGTCTCGATCTTGGGTTGCTCCGCCAGGAATCGGGTGTGGTTGGCGATATTCTGGGCGTGGTCGGCGATGCGCTCGAGGTCGCGGTTGATGAGGATGATGGCCACGAGCTGCCGGACGTTCTTGCCCATGGGCTGAAAGAGGGTGATGACGTGGATGGCCTCCTCCAGGTTCCAGGTCTCCATCTGGTTGACGAGGAGCTCGTCCACATCGGCGACCCGGGTCGCCAGGTCCACGTCCAGCGTCTCCAGCGCCTTGAGGGAGTTGTCGAGCATGGACCGGGTAAGATCGGCCATCTCCATCAACCGCTCGGTCAAGGCTTCCAACCGTTTATACAGCATCGGACACCTCTTTAGCCCTGGCGGGCGACTTTTTCCGTCCTTGAAGCGGATTTCCATACCTTTAACCAAAGATACCGCGCAGGTAGTTCTCCGTCCGGGAGTCGGACGGGGCGGTGAAAACCTCGTCGGTCACTCCGAACTCGACCAGCTCGCCCAGCATCAGAAAGGCCGTGTACTGTGAAACGCGGGCCGCCTGCTGCAGGTTGTGGGTGACGATGATGACGGTGTAGTCGTCCTGCAGCTTTTCGATGAGCTCCTCGAGCTTGGCGGTGGAAATGGGGTCCAGGGCGCTGGCCGGCTCGTCCAGGAGGATCACCTCCGGCTCGACCGCCAGGGCGCGGGCGATGCACAGGCGCTGCTGTTGGCCGCCGGAGAGGTCGAGGGCCGACCGGTGCAGCTTGTCCTTGACCTCGTCCCACAGGTTCGCGTCCCGCAGGGCCTTCTCCACGGCCTGATCCAGCGCGGCGCGGCTGGGCCGGCCATGTATCTTCAAGCCGTAGGCCACGTTCTCGAAGACGCTCTTCGGGAAGGGGTTGGGGCGCTGGAAGACCATCCCCACCCGCCGACGCAGCTCGTAGACGTCGGTGCCGCTTTCGAAAATGTTCATCTCATTCAGCCGGATTTTACCTCTAATCCTGCAGGTGGGGTTCAGGTCGTGCAAGCGGTTTATCGCGCGCAACAGGGTACTCTTCCCGCAGCCCGAGGGCCCCATGATGGCGGTGACCGCCTTCTCGGGGATAGCGCAGGAGATGTCCCTGAGGACCTGGGTGTCGTCGAACCAGAGGTCGAGCTTTTCGATGGTGACCTTGGCCACCATCTCTTCGGGCAAGACTACCCGGTGGGTCAGTTGGACGTCTACCATTTCTTCCCCTTCCTGGCCCGAATGCGGAAGAAGATCGCCGCACCGTTGACCAGCAGCACGAGCGCCAAAAGAACGAGGGCGGTTCCGTAGGCCATGGCCGTCTGCTCGACGGGATGGGTTCCCTCGGTCATCAGCGCGTATATGTGGTAGGGCAGCGCCATGACCTTGCTGAAAAGGCCGGTGGGCAAACGCTTGGTGAAGAAGACGGCGGCGGTGAACATGATGGGGGCAGTCTCGCCGGCGGCGCGCCCGACGGCCAGAATCACGCCGGTCAGAATCTGGGAAACGGCCGCGGGGAGGACGACCCGGACGGTGGTGTGCCAGCGGGTGGCCCCCAGGGCCAGGGAGGCTTCCCGGAAGCTCCTCGGGATGGACTTCAGCGCCTCCTCGGTGGCGCGAATGATGGTGGGGAGGACCATCAGGCCCAGAGTCAGGCTCCCCACCAGAACACAGGCGCCGAAGCCGAGGAAGTTCACGAACAGCCTTTGGTTCGATTCCGCTGCGGCCACGCGGCCGGTGAGTCCGCAGACTCCGGTCGCATCGCAGAGTGCGTCGGCAACACGGTAGATCGGACCGCACTCCGCCGAGCGGATCAGCCAAGCGCTGTCCGTCGTCGTGATGATCCGGTAGTCGCTCAGAACGAGCGGGGCCGTTGGATCGCCGGCATCCACCACGAGAACCGATCGGAGCCCCAGGACGTACACGATGCCGCGGTCGACGAACACCCGGCGGGCCTTGCCGCAGGTAGGCAGGGCGGCGACCTGCTCGCCGTCGGTCAAGCCGTAGATCGTGAGGC
>JAPLSK010000177.1 GCA_026398675.1 bacterium
GCTCGTCGCCGGGGCGCTGGTCATCATCCTCGTCTGGTCCATCCTGAACCGTTTGACCCGACGAAAACCCCACCTCCCCCTGCTCGGGGCGGTTCTGGCGGCGTTGTACTTCCCGTTGAGCTACCACTCCGGGTCGGGGCTGGAGACGGCCTTGTTCAGCGCCCTCCTTCTGGCGGCGGTCCATTCCTACCTGCGAGCGCCGCCCCGGCGCTTCCCCTGGACCGGACTCTGGCTCGGCCTTCTGGCGCTCACGCGCACCGAGGGGCTGGCCTACACCCTCTTCTTCGCGGTGCACCATATCTGGATGCGGCGCCGGAAGACGGAGACGGGCGCGGATTGGCGGGATTTAATACCCGCGCTGGGCCTGCCGCTGGCGCAGCTCGTGTTCCGACTGTTCTACTACGGTCTCCTCCTGCCGTTGCCGGCCATCGTCAAGGCCGGAGGGTCGTTGGCCCATATCCTGGGTGGCCTCAAGTTCGTCTTCAACTGGATGTGGGGGACGCCGATCATCCTTTTGGCCTTCCTGGCGGTCTACGGGGTGATCCGGCACTGGAACCGATCCGAGCCCGGTCTGCTCCTTTTCCTCCTGGCGGCGGTGACCGGGTTCACCGTTTACACCGGCGGCGATATGATGGGGTACTACCGCTTTCTCTTGCCCGCGTATCTCCTCCTCGTCGTGCTGGCGGTGGGCGGGGTGGACGAACTGTTCGGCGCGCTCGCCCCGCGCAGGCTTTTCCCGGTTCTGCTCTCCGTCTTCCTGGCGCTCTGGACCGCGGCCTGGTTCGGTCTGACGGCGGTGACGCGCGTCCGCCACCCGAAGGAGTTTCTGGAGCCGGCCAGCTCCGGCTGGCTGCACGACAACGTCCCGCCGGGAACCTGGCTGGCGAGCGGGGCCACGGGACGTCTGGGCTATTTCTCCGATCTGCCGCTCATTGACTACTATGGGCTGTGCACCGTCGAGGTCGCCCTGCACGGAGTGCGTACGGACGAATTTCGGCCGGGCCACGAAGTGGGCGACGCGGAGGCGGTGTTCCGCCGGGAACCGGGCCTAATAGTCATCCGCCCCCTGCCCGGCACCCGGGACCAGATCGAGGACTGGATCGCCGGTCGGCGGGCGACGACGGACTACACCTGGGCCGAGCTTGCCTTCGCCCAGCAGCTCGTCCTCTCGGATCCCCGGATGGCGGACTATCAGGCGCTGGTGGTGGACGTCACCGATCGTATCGAGGGGACGCCGCCGGGGGGCGAGTCGTACTACCTGGGCTTCTATGCCCGACGTGGGGAGCTGGCGGATCTCCTGGTCGCCCGGGGGGCGGTGGCGGTGGAGCCGGCGAAGCCCGAGGGCTTCTTCGATCCGCGCCAGGAGCAGTCCAAAGAGTGAGCCTCGGTGGAGACCGGGATGCACCGGCCGACTGACGGCCGGGCCGTCGCGTGAAACCGCCTCCATCCGCCTCGTATCAAAGGGGGTGAATCCCTGAGTTAAAAAGAGGCGTTCACCGAGGAGGTTTGATGAGATTTTTCCCCTTTTTCGCGGTGCTCTTTACGGCCTGCGGCTTCATCGGCGGGGGGGTGGACGTGGATCCCCAATACCTGCACAAGGTGGAGCTCGACCCGGCCGGCGCGACCCTGCTATCCGTCGAGTGGCGCAGCGGTGGGATCGAGCTCATCGGCGACGACGGCGACTCGGTCCGCGTCACCGCCGTCGGATGGAAGTACGGGGGCCTGGTCTGGTTCGAGGAGTGGCTGGATTACACCGACTTCCGGCGGGAGCCCGACAGGGTCGCGCTGGAGTTCATTCGGTTCGACACCGCATCGGGGAGCGTCGAGGTCAACGTGCGATAAGGCTTTCGATTGCCGCGCCGAGATAAAAAAAGACCGCCTTGCGGGGCGGTTTTTTTGCGGGCGGACCTGTAAGCCGAATTTTGTACCCCTTCGTACGAGCGGGTTTCCCCTCCGACGGGGTGACGGCCATCCATCTTACGTCCCGGATTACTCCGGGACTCCAGCGACCTACCCGGAACCCCGACCATTACGGCGCGAGGCGGGCCACCTCTGGGGGTTCCCTATTCGGTCTTGCTCCAGACGGGGTTTACCGAGCCGACGGCGTCACCGCCGCCGCTGGTGGGCTCTTACCCCACCGTTTCACCCTTGCCGGTCCGGCGACCGGTTCGCCGGTCTTGTAGGCCGGCTTGCCGGTCCTGTGGGCCGGACTTGGGCGGTTTGCTTTCTGTTGCACTTTCCGTACCCTTGCGGGCCCCGGGTGTTACCCGGCGTCCTGCCCTGCGGAGTTCGGACTTTCCTCGGAGCGTTTTTTTAGCGAGCCGCTTGGAGACTAGGTCTCTAGTTCGGCCCCCTCGCACCGCGGCCGTCCGGTCCGCCCGCGGGGAATAAAATAGCACAAAATCACCGTCGCGCCAAGTAAAGCTTCCCTCTCCCCGCGGGAGAGGAGATGGGGATGAGGGCTGCGCATGTCCCCTCCCACCTCTGGGGGGGGGTAGGGAGGGGGGGTGTTGCGGTCCCCTCTCCCTTCCAGGGAGAGGCGCGTCTACGTGTTAGGGTGAGGGTCGGGGTTGAGAACGGCGGGGACTATAGTCCCCGCCCTACATTTAGGATTCAATCGTCACCGGGCGGGTGTGGACACCCGCTCCTACGTCATCACAACCTGCGAGGCGCGGACCGATGTGAGGGGCGAAGCGGCCCCCCTCTCCCCGTGGGAGCGGCGCGCCGACGGGGCTGGGGTGAGGGCTACCTTATATCCCCTCCCCCCTCTGGGGGGAGGCTCGCCTACGGGCTAGGGAGGGGGGTAAAAAAGGCGGGGTACAGAGCCCCCGCCCAACGGCAATTGCACGATTTAGGGGCGACCGTCCACGGTCGCCCGCGGCGGGGCCTAGAAGCTCCACCCTAACGCTTGCCCGGCGGTTCCCACTCAAGGTGCCCGTAGGCGTCGCAGCGGGAGCAGACTGTTTCTTCCTCGGTCTGGCCGGACCAGGGCCAGCGGTAGAGCGGCACGAACTCCACCCGGTCGGCCAGCGGCTCCCAGTATCGCCTGAACTCGTCCCGCTCGCCCGCGTTCTCGGGCATCTCGATCATCCGCACGTGGGTGGCGCAAGCGGTGTCTTTGGCGAGCACGCAGAAACGGGTGACGCGCTCGTAGACCGCGTTGCGGTTTATTCCGGGCCGCGTTTCTTCGTAAGCCCCGGTCGAGAAGGCGTCAATGGAGAAGCGGACCTCGTCGAGGCAGAGCGCAAGGAGCGCGCGCGCCCTCTTTTCGGGCAGAAGCTCGCCGTTGGTGTTGAGCTCCACCCGCGCCGTGGGATCCCGCTTGATGAACCCGACGATCTTCTCCAGCCGGATGTCGCACAGCGGCTCGTTCTGCAGGAATGGGCGGTACGTGACGCCCAAGCCGCGGGTCTCGCCGATGATTTTCCGCCAGATGTGCTCCTTCATTTTCACCGGGCCCCGCTCGATGTCCTTCTGACGGCAGAAGGGGCAGGCGGCGTTGCAGGCTGTGGTGGTCTCGATCTGGATGTACCGGGGAGAGGGGGGAAAATTGCTGAAGCGGTCGGGGTTTTCCATGGTTCGGTTCACAGGCTTGCTATGCGGATGGTTTCTTCCGTATACTAATCCTTTAGGCTGGGAAAAACCACCCCCACGAAGGAGCGATATGAGAAAGGTCCTGATTTCGATCTTCACGCTGGTCGCCCTGATCCTCCTGACCGGCGCCGATTCCGGCGAGGTCTGGGGTCCCGACGCGCCCAAGACGACGAGCAACCAAGAACATGCCCGGCCGCAGGTCATCGTCATCATGTTGGCTCCCGGCACGAACATGACGGCCGTGACGACCTTCAACGCCACCCAGCACGTGAACCGCATGGAGCACGTGACGGGCCAGATCTACCGACTGTATCTCGAAGCGGGGACCGACATGGTCGCCGCCCGGCAGGCTTACGCCAGAAACTCCATTTTTACCCATGTGGACTACGAGGTCGAGGTCAGCTACGAGGTCCACGCCGGTTGCGGGGCCGGAGGCGGAGTGAGCGCGGGGACGTAGGCCGCCTTCCCGGCCGCCGGTTTCAGTCGGTATAGCGCGATACCTCTCGCCCCCGCAGGGAGACGAGCCGGTTCTTCGTGCTATAATCGTAAAAAATTCCTCAAACGATCAGCTTCCGGGGGTCGCCTGATGAAGACCGCGGCACGATTCGTTGTCCTGTTCGCGCTTCTATGCGCCGTGACGAGCGTCTCGGCGCGCCAGGTCACGGCGGTCCGGACCCAGGTTCCGCCCATAATTGACGGCCGACTGACCGACATCGGCTGGACCCAGGCCGAGGCGACGACGGGCTTCGTCTACCGCGGGGTCGGCCTCCCCTGGCCCGCCTCCCAGCAAACCCTGGTGCGCGTCCTCTACGACGACGACGCCCTCTACATCGGCGTGGCCTGCTACGAGACCAATGTGGACGATATCGTCGCCGATATGGTGTACCGCGACGACCCCCTGTGGCTGGACGACTCGTTCACCGTCTTTCTGGACAGCTTCGACGACGGCCGCTCGGCGTACATGCTCGTGGTCAACCCCCTGGGCACCCGCTACGACGCGTACTTCACTCAGGACGGCCAGTACATAGACAGCGCCTGGGACGGGGACTGGAAGGCGGCGGCGGGCGTCGAGGAGGACCGCTGGGTGGCCGAGCTCAGGATACCCTGGCGGGAGCTGCACTACGTGGATCCCACCGACGGCTGGGGGATAGACTTCTGGCGCAACGAGGTTCCCAACGACGAGTCCTCCATCTGGAGCAACCTGGATACCAACCTTTACAAGGTGAGCAAATTCGGCCGGCTGGAGGGCATCCGGGACCTGGAGATGCCCGTGACCGTGAGCTTCGTGCCCTACGGCACGGCCAAGCGGCAGTGGAACGACGTGGAAGACGCCATCGTCTGGGAAGACCCCACCCTCATCAAGACCGGGGTGGAGGACACCTTCTCGGGCGGGATAGACGTGGATTTCCGCCCCTTCCCGGCGATGAGCATCGTCGGCAGCATCAACCCCGATTACGCCCAGATCGAGAGCGACCTGGACGAGCTGAACCTCTCCCGTGACGAGCTGTACCTCGACGAGAAGCGGCCCTTCTTCCGCGACGGCAAGTCCCTCTTCGATCTGCCGCTGGAGCTTTTCTACTCCCGGAGGCTCCAGGACATCTACTACGCCGGGAAGCTCTACGGCAAGCTCGGCGGCCTGCGCTACTACCTCCTCGACGTGGAGGGCACCGTGGCCGACAAGGCCGACATGACGTTCTACCGCGGCGACTGGTGGATGGACCGGTTCAACGCCAACGTGGCGGCGGTGCGCCTGACCCACGACATATTCGAGTCGAGCGCCGTGGGGCTCACGGTAGTCAACAAGTTCCAGCGCGAGCGGATGACCATCGAGTCGCACGGACCATTCGACTGGGAGTACGTGACGGTGGCCGATCCGATAAACGACACCACGCTGGGGCTGGATTTCAGCTGGGCCACGGATTTCGGGCTCCAGGCCACGGGTGAGTTCGCCTATGAGACGAACCCTGAGCGTGAGGTGGACGACTACGCCTGGTACGTGGGCGCCGAGTGGAACGACCCCAGCTGGATGATCGGGATTAAGGCCCAGCAGGTGCAACCCAAGTTCGACGCCGAGATGGGCTACCTGCCCTACACGGACCTGGATACCCTGGGGGGGGAAGCGTGAGGAGCTTTCCGAGACCGAGCGGTACTCCTACCAGAACGGCACCTATTCCAGTACCCTGGGGTTCAACCTGGACCGCTACTCGGGCCTGGGGCTGACCTACGTCGGCGGCGACTTCTACGGGTACGACCTCAACTACTGGGAGCTGACTTACTCCTACGCGCCGGTCTCGGGGCTAACCTTCGAGGGGGGGATCGAGTTCGAGAAGCTGGCGGACAAGGACATCCTCGGAGCCCCGGGGATGGACGACCTCGGGTGGGAGGGCCGGCACTGGTACGTGAACCTCGGCATGACCGCGAAGTTCATTGACGAGGTGTGGCTGCGGGTCTTTACGCAGCGCAACACATTCGGCGGGCGGGAGGAGCTAAACGCCCTTCTGGCCTACAACTACCTCCCGGGCAGCTACATTTACCTGGTGTACAACCTCCTCCAGCCCACGACCCGCGAGGAGACGGAGCACATCCTTTTCCTGAAACTCACCTTCGCGCTGGACATCTGAGTCGGGTGGGCGGGTGTGGACGCCCGCCCCTAAGACAAGGGGCTTAAGCCCCTTGTTCATCAGGGATTTGAGCCGGGCGGTGCGACAAGGGGGTGAGACAAGGGGTTTAAACCCCTTGTTCCACCGGGCGGTATAGTTCCACGGCACTTACGAACGGGGGGCGGATCTAATCCGGGGGGTTCCCTCATGAGCGGCACCGGCGGGCTGTCCACGGGCGCCAAGGTCATTATCGGCCTCCTGGCCGTCGTCGGCGCCTTTTCGCTGGTGAGCTCAATCTTCTGGTCGCTCTGGATTTTCCTGCGCTGGATTCTGGGGCCGCTTTTGCTGGTGGGGTTGATCGTCTACATCGTTGCGCGCCGCCGTGAGACCCATCGGGTCCGGAGAAAACAATGACCGGAAGCTCTGAGGGTGCCGGGTGCCTCTTGGCGGGATTGATCTTCCCCCTGGCGCTGGTCGGCATCGGCCTCATCGTGCTCGTGGGCATCATCGCCGGGATATTCGGCCTTTTCTTCGGCCTGTTCTGGTTTCTTTTGAAGTGGATTTTGGGGCCGCTCGTCGTCGTAGCGGTCATTTTTTACCTCATCGGCCGCGCGAACAGGCGGTAGCACCGCCGTCCGGGGAGGGAAGATGAAACGTCTGACCGGAAGCAAGGGCACGCTCATCGCCTTCGGCATCCTGATCCTGGCCATTCTGGTCGTGTGGCTCCTGTTCAAGAGCCTGGTATTCCTGGTCATCTACGCCCTGCCCGCAGTGGTGGTCATCGGCATTATCGTGTGGCTGGTGGCCCGCAAGCGGGAGCGGTAGAGCCCTTCTCCCCGTGGAAGGCCAGCGAGCGCAGGCCGTGGTGAGGGGTGAAGCGGTCCCCCTCTCCCCGTGGGAGAGGGGCTAGGGGTGAGGGCTACCTTATAATAAGAAAACGGGCGGGTCAGGAGACCCGCCCCTACGTCATCACAGCTTGGGGGTGAGGGCCGCCGCATGTCCCCTCTCCCTTTTAGGGAGAGGGTCGAGATTGGGAAAGTAGAAAAAACGGCGGCCCGCAGGGGATGCATCCCACGGAGCCGCCCT
>JAPLSK010000178.1 GCA_026398675.1 bacterium
GCCAAGACGGGCGGCCTGGCCGACGTGGCCGGCGCCCTGCCCCGGGAGTTCAACCGCCTGGGGCACGACACGCGACTCGTCATGCCGCGCTACGCCAAGATTAAAAACGAGTTGGAGCCGGTGAAGACCGGCCTGGGCGTAAATCTGGCCGGGGAGCGCGTGGCCTTCGATTTGCTGCGGGATGTGAGCCAGGGCTACGAGGCCTGGTTCGTGGATTGCCCGAAATTTTTCAGCCGACCGGGGCTCTACGGCGAGGACGGGGTCGATTACCCCGACAACGCCGCCCGCTTCGCCTTTTTCGCCAAGGCGATTTTGGCCGCGGCCGAGGCGCTCAATTTCACCCCCGACGTCATCCACTGCCACGACTGGCAGACCGCGCTCGTCCCCCTGCTTCTAAAGAATAGCGGCCGCCCGTTCTCTTCCGGCACCCTCTTCACCATCCACAACTTGGCCTACATGGGCAACTTCCCTCCCGGCGAGGCGCTGCCCTTGATCGGCCTGGACGACGGGGTGTTCGCCGCCGAGGGCGGCCTCGAATACTACGGCAAGGTGAACTACCTCAAGGCCGGCCTGGTATCAGCCGATATTTTGACCACGGTGAGCGAGACCTACGCCCGTGAGATTCAGACGCCGGAGTTCGGCTACGGGCTGGAGGGGGTGCTGCGGTCCCGCTCCGCCGACCTCTTCGGCGTCTTGAACGGGATAGACTACGAAATCTGGAATCCCGCCGTGGACGCCGACCTCGTCGCCCGCTACTCGGCCGAAGACCCCGGCGGCAAGACACTGTGCAAGGCCGACCTTCAGCGGGAGTACGGCCTGCCCGAGCGGGCGGACGTACCGCTCTTCGGCATGGTAACCCGCCTGGCCGACCAGAAGGGGCTGGACCTCTTCGAGAAGGTGGCCGAAGACTTCTTCGCGAGGGAGCTGCAATTCGTCCTCCTGGGGACGGGCGACCCGAAGTACCACGCGCTCTTCGGCGACCTGGCCGCGCGGTATCCGGAAAAGTGCGGCGTGCGGCTGGCCTACGACGCGGCCCTGGCCCAGCGCATCTACGCCGGGGCAGATCTTTTCCTCATGCCGAGCCGCTACGAGCCCTGCGGATTGGGTCAGCTCATCGCCCTGGCTTACGGGACCCTGCCTTTGGTCCGGGCCACGGGGGGGTTGGCCGACACCATCCGGGAGGGGGAGAACGGCTTCGCATTCACGGACTACGTGCCGTCGGCCCTTTTCGACGCGACCCGGCGCTCCCTGGCGGCTTTTTCCACCAGGGAAACCTGGGGCGGGCTGGTCCGGCGGGCCTTCGCCTCCCGGTACCCCTGGTCCCGCTCGGCGGAGAGGTACGTCGAGCTTTTCGATAGAACCTTGACAGAGAGGCGCCGGGGCTAGTCCCCGCTGGACTTGACCCCGGGGTTGTGTTACTATGCGCGAGGCGGCGTGAAAGTCGCCCGCTTCGACCCGGGTGGTCGGGATGAACCGGGCCGTTGAGATACATGACGCCGTCGTCGAACTGCTGCAACCGCTTTTGGTCATTGAGGGGCTCATTCTGGTCGAGTGCACGGTCGCTCTCAGCCGGGGCTCCCTGAAGCTGGACCTGGCGGTGGACCGCGACGGGGCGCCGGCGGATGGTGTACACGGCCTTGTCGTGGGTGAATACTCACGCCTGACCCGCTACATCTTGACCGTGCTCGAGGCCGAGATGCCCGAGTTGGGCGAGATTCAGTTGACGGTAGGCGAAGAGGGCCAAGAAACGGTAGGCCTCTCCGAGAATGGATTACGACTTCATCCAAGCCCTGGAAGCCATCGCCAGGAACAAGGGCATCGAGCAGGACATCCTCTACGACGCGCTGGAGGCTGGCCTTCTGGCCGCCGGTCGGCGCCGGTTCGGCGAGCACGCCGTCATATCGTCCCAGGTGGACCTGGACGAGGGGAAGGTCCTGGTCTGGTTGACCAAGAAGGTAGTGCGCAGGGTCAAGGACCACATCACGGAGATTTCGCAGAAGGACGCGCGGTACCTGGCCGGCGCCGAGGTGGTCATCGGCGACGAGCTGGACATCGAGGTGGACACCTCGGATTTCGGCCGCTCCGCCGCCCAGACCGCCAAACAGGTCGTCATGCAGCGCATCCGGGAGGCCGAGCGGGACACCATCTTCGACGAGTTCAAGCACCGCGAGGGGACCCTGATTAACGGCATCGTCCAGGGCGACTCCGCCGGCGGCATCGTCATTGACCTGGGGCGCACCGACGGCATCATGCCCTATTCCGAGCGCATCCCCCGCGAGCAGTACCGCAAGGGAGACCGCGTCAAGGCCTTCGTGCTCGAGGTGCGCAAGACCAACCGCAGCCCCCAAATCATCCTCTCCCGGCGCCACCCGGGCCTGGTGGAACAGCTCTTCGCCCAGGAGATTCCCGAGGTGGCCGACGGGACGGTGGTGATAGCCGCCATCGCCCGCGACGCCGGTTTCCGCACCAAGGTCGCCGTCCGCTCCACCGATCCCAACGTGGACGCCGTGGGCACCTGCGTGGGACTGCGCGGCTACCGCATCCAGTCCATCGTGCGCGAGCTGGACCAGGAACGGGTGGACCTCGTCCTGTGGGACCGGGACATGCTCCGCTTCGCCAAGCACTCTTTCAACCCGGTTGAGGTCCTGCGGGCCGAATACGACGAAATCAACGAACGGGTGCTCGTCGTCGTCCCCGATGAAAAGCTGTCGGTGGCCATCGGCAAGGGCGGGCGGAACATCAAGCTCGCCTCGCGGCTGGTCGGGGTCCGGATTGATGTGCGCAGCCCCGAGCAGTACGAGGAGGAGAAGACCGCCCTCTCGGCCCAGGAGGAGCAGGAGGAGGTCGTCGCCGACCTGACCTGTCTGCCCGGGGTCGGCGAGTCCACGGCGATGAACCTCTTCGCGGCCGGTTTCGACGGCGTGGAGACCGTGGCGGCGGCATCGGCGGAGAACCTCTCCAAGGCCAAGGGCATCGGGCCGAAGACGGCGGAGAAGCTCATCCTGGCCGCCAAGAAGCTCCTGGAGGAAGAGGGCTACTAAAAACCGCCCCGGATGTTTCCCGCATCCCGTTGTGCGACAAGAAGCACATGGTGCAAGAAGGTCATTAGAAAGCCATCCCGGATGTTTCACCGGGTAGACCGCAGCCTGTTGTGCGACAAGAATCTCCTGGAGGAAGAGGGCTACTGGAAATCGTCCCGGATGTTTCACCGTGAAGACCGCAGCCTGTTGTGCGACAATAAGCACATGGTGCGAGAGGGTTATTAGAAGGTTATGAGGGTTCACGAGCTGTCAACAGAGTTCGGCATCCCGTCAAAGCTCCTGATAGCCAGGATGCGCTCCCTGGGTATCGAGGTGTCCGGCCACATGTCGTCGGTCAACCCCGAGCAGGAGAAGTTGCTGCGCACGAAGTTCAAGGCGCAGGCGTTGGCCGACGGCTCCTTCGACAAACCGCTCCCTAAGGCTCGGCGGGAGAAGAAACCGACGACGCCGGAGGAGAAGGCCCGCGCCCGGGCCGAATCCGTGGGGACGAAGCGCACCGACGATAAACCCCGGGTCCGCGTCCGTCACCACCCCCAGGAGGAGGTCGTCCAGGTCGAGGGCGAGTCGGTCGAAGTGCGGGAAGTCGAGACTAAGGGCGAGATTGTCATCGCCTCCAAGGTCCACCTCAAAGGCGTCGCCAAGACCGGGGCGAGAAAAGCCGCCTCGACGATGGAAACGGAGACGCCCGTCGTGGAGACCAAGGAGGAAGTGGAGCGGCCCGTCACTTCCCCGGTGGTTCCCCGGCGCGATATCAAGCGGCCCGATTTCGAAACCCACGGGGAGGAAGAAGAGGACAAGCGCGGTGGTTCGCGGGTGCTCTACCGCCCCGAGACGCCGGTCGCCGCCGAGGACGTCGGCTTCACCGCCCCGGAGAAAAAGCCGCCCAAGACCGTCCGTCGCCGCCGTCGTCGCCGCCGCCGGAAATCCAGCTCGGTGATGATCCACGAGCTCCGCACCAGCCGCAAGACACGATCCAGGGCCAAGGGCGAGGCCAAGAAGGTCTCCATTTCGAGGCCCATCACCCCCATCGAGCTGGCCGACCTGCTCCACCTCTCGGTGGACGACATCCTGGCCAAGCTCGTCGAGCTGGGCGAGGAGTACGGGGCCATCGAGGAGATGGATGTCGTCACGGTGGCTACCCTGGTGGATGAGCTGGGCTTCGAGGCGGTGCTGCCCACCGACTTCGATGATGAGAGCAAACTGAAGCCGCGCCCGCCGATCGTCGCCGTGCTCGGTCACGTGGATCACGGCAAGACCACCCTTTTGGACTACATTCGCCAAACCGAGGTGGCCGCCGGGGAGGCGGGGGGCATCACCCAGCACATCGGCGCCTACCAGCCTTTACCGCAATGCGGGCCAGGGGTGCCGAAGTGACCGACATCGTCGTCCTGGTGGTTGCCGCCGACGACGGCGTCATGCCCCAGACCGTCGAGGCCATCAACCACGCCCGCGCCGCCGACGTCGAGATAGTCGTGGCCGTCACCAAGATGGACAAGCCCGAGGCCGACGCGGAAAAGGTGCGGCGCCAGCTTTCCAAGTACAACCTCGCCCCCGAGGACTGGGGCGGTCAGACCACTTTTTGCGAGGTGTCCGGCGTCACCGGCCAGGGCGTGGACCAGCTCCTGGAAAGCCTCGCCCTCCACGGCGAGATGCTGGAGCTCAGGGCGGACGAGAGTGCCAACCCCCAGGGCGTCGTGATTGAGACCCGTATAGATCGCGGCCGGGGCGGCGTCGGAACGATCATCATCACCGACGGAACTCTTAAAATCGGCCAGGCCTTCGTCTGCGGTACCCAGGCCGGCAAGGTCCGACTGATGGCCGACGACAAGGGCAAGCAGATACAGTCCATACCGCCCGGCACACCCGGCGAGATCCAGGGCTTCGACGGTCTCCCCGAGGCGGGTGATTCCCTCATCTCCGTCGCCGACGAGAAGATGGCCCGCGCCATCGCCTCCCTGCGACAGTCCGCCGGCCGTGAGGAGAAGCTTGAGAGCGTCAAACGCAAGACCCTGGCGGATTTTCTCAAGCCCGGAGGGATCGAGGAGGCGAGCAAGCTGCCCCTCATCATCAAGGGCGATGTGAACGGAACCGTGGAGGCCGTGCGGGATTCCATCGTCCGGTTCAACTGCGACGAGGTGGAAATCGAGGTCATTCACTCCGCGGTTGGGGGTGTGACGGAGGCGGATGTGCAGTTAGCCGCGGCCACCGGCGCGGTCGTCGTCGGCTTCAACGTGGTGCCCGATTCCAAGGCGGTGAATCTCGCCCAGCGGATGGAAGTGCAGGTAAAGCTCTTCAGGATAATCTACGAGCTTTTGGACGAGATAAAGGCCATGGTGAGCGGCATGCTCGCTCCGGAGATACGCGAGCAGGGGTTGGGGCAGGCGGAGGTCCGGGAGACGTTCCGCATCCCCAAGGTCGGCGTCATCGCCGGCTGTTACGTGACTTCGGGCAAGGTGAAGCGCAACGTCATGGCCCGGTTGGTCCGGGACGGGCGATTGGTTTACGAGGGCCGGCTTTCAAGCCTCCGGCGATTCAAGGAGGACGTGCGCGAGGTCGCGGAGGGCTACGAGTGCGGCATCGGCCTCGAGCGCTTCGACGACATTCACGTCGGGGACATGATAGATGTCTACGAGCTGATCGAGGAGGCACGCGTGCTCGCGTAACCCGGCCGGGAGGGTGGCTTAACGGGGCGGTTCGTTAATGCCGGGGACTGTCGCGTGAGCGCCTTCGACTGAATTCCGGGAGTACGGTTTAACGGGGCGATGGGTGGGGCTGCTCGTTTTGTTTCCATTAAACGCGGGTTCTTTTTTAGTGCGCGGTTCGCTCGAACCGCTTTTTTTATCGCCGCTCGGGTCCGGGGTGCCGTTCGACGGTAAAAAATCGCCCGAGGCGAAGCGGGTGTGATTCAGCAAGTTCTGATGGGGAAGGTTTATAAAAAAACCCGCCCGTGGACGAGGTCCTTCTGAGCCTAGTGGTGTACTCATCGGGCTCGGGCGCGTGCGAAAACCCCGCTCATGGGCGGGGTCTTTTAGAGCCTAATTGAATGATTCAACCGCACCCACGGACGGGGCGGGGTCCGGTTAACCGGTCGTTTCGGTCGTCACAAGCGCGGTGAGTGCAGCGCCGGCCAACGCATCCCTCGCGGCACTCACCAGCTCGGGGGGCGAATCGGCGGATTCGATTATCCGAGTCAAGTATGTCCGGCCGACGCCGGTGGGATCGGCGGCCAGGGAGCCCAGAACGGTGAGCCTCACGGCCAGACTCTGGTCCTCGGTGGCTATTTGGCCCCAGATTAAAGGCATGCGTTTGTCGGTCCAGCCCGCTATCCGCTGGGCCACCATAATCCGGATGGGCTCGTCGGCGGTGCTGAAAAGGTGGCGCAGGCGTGCCTGGTCCCCAATGTTGTCCATGGCGGCTATCATCAGGGGGGCGTCCTGGGGGAAGAGGTCGAGTTGTTCGGTGAACCGATCCATGACCTTGTCCCCCCCGATTCTGATCAGTATTGCGTAACCGAGCTGCCGTATCCCGGGGTCGTCGTTTTTCAGGTAAGGCTCGAAGGCTGTGTAGGCGGTGGGGCGCAACTGGGAGATGTTATCCAGCAGCCCTTGGCGCAGGTAGTCGTAAACCAGGGCCTTCTCGGCCAGGAGGGCGTAGGTATCGTTGGACGCTATCTCCCCGGTGATGGTCTGGGTTGCGAAGGCCCAGGCGGGGATTTCCTGCGGCTCCGTGGCCAACTCCTCGATCTGGCTCTCCGGAGTGCCGGTCAGCTCAGCGGCCAGGAGATCGATGCCCGCTTCGAAGGGCGTCAAGTGCGGGAGGCCGGGTTCAATGGTCAGTGTGCGGGTTGAGCCGAGCTCTTCCGTAAAAAATGCGAGTCCGCGTCCGCTTTCGTCGTTGAGGCGGGAGAGGCAGACTGCGGCGCCGTAGCGGACGCTGTCGTCTGCGTCCTTGAGATGCAGGGCGACCTCGTCGTCCATGCGTTTGTCACCCATGCGGGAGACAAAGTCGAGGGCGGCGACCTTTACCGGCGGCGAGGCGTCCGACTCGAGCACGTTCAGCACTGCATCAATGGTGTTTTTGTCACCTATGGCCAAGAGGGAGCCGATGGCGCTTTCCTGCACCCAGGGATTGGGGTCCTGGAGGGCCTGGCCCAGGAAACCCGTGGTGCGCATGTCGGCGAATATGCCGAGTACCTGGGCCGCGCCCCAGCGGACGTAGTCGGACCCGTCGTTTAGAAGCCCAACCGTGGGCATCACGCCGCGTGTGTGGCCGATGTTCCCCAGGCAGGCTACCCCGATGAGCCGTCGGCCGACGCTGGGATCCGCGAGCATGTCAATGAAGTAATTGATACCGGCGCGGTTGTCGAAGGAGGCCAGCATGGAGGCGGCCCGCATTTTAACGTTGTAGATCGCGTTGAGGCTCGAGGAAAGGTCGTCGAAGCTGGACTTGGTCTCCGTGTAGATCGTGTAATCGTCCTCTCCCCGCGCGACCAACGCCGCGAGCTCGGCGTCGTTGTCAAGGAAGTCGTAGCGTGCAGCGGCGTCGATGGCGGCTCTCACTATCTGGATATCGGGGTCACCGAAGAGCTCCACCAGCATGGGCGGTGCCGGGATCTCGGAGTTGCTCCGCATGGATAGGGCGTCAATCGCGATGAGGCGCGTCAGTTGGTCGTTGTCCGCCCCAAGGTAGGGCTGGAGCTCCCCGTAGTCGGCGATGGAAGCGACCGCATGGGTGACGGCGGGGATGAGGGTTTCGTCGGTGTTGGCGTATCTCAGCAGGCGGTCGAGGTCCTCGGCGCTCCCCAGGGACCCCACGGCGCAGATGGCGGCGATGCGAACATCCCGGTCGGGGTCGTCAAGAAAACCGTTGATGGTGGCCAGATAATCCTTGTTGCCGAGGTTGGACAGGGAGTTTATCAATTGGAGCTTGACGAACCAGAGCTCGTCGGGTTTCAAGAGCGCCGCTTCCATTGCCTCCCCGCCGGTCCGCATCCGCCCGAGAACCATCGCGGCCATCATCCGTCTCTGCGGGTCGTCCTCACCGAGGGCGGCGACGGCTGCCGTCTCGACCGCCTTTTTCCCCTCCTCGCTCTCGAACCCGGCGAGGGCGCTGACGGTGGCGATTCGGACGCGCTCGTTGGCGTCGGACAGATAGCGCATCAGAGGCGTAATGGCCGTCGGGTCGTCGAAGACGTCCAGGGCCTGTATCGCCGGGATGCGGACGGAGGGTTCCGTGTCTTCCAGGGCGTTGATGCAGTGCTGGTAAACCGAATCCTTGAGCGTCTTGAGATTCTGCCGGTCGAGCGCGGCCGTTTCTTCGTCCCCGTAGGAGAGGGCTTTCTCCGCGTGCGTGACGTAGTATTCCCCGATGGCGTAGATGGCGCTGAATGTTGCTGCGCGGACTCCGGCCACCTGGTCCACGGCGAGCTGCTTGATGAAGTAGCCCGATTCGTGGAGGTGGAGTGCCGCCAACGAGCCGGCCGTGCTGATGCGGACGCCGGGGTCGGGGTCGTTCGCGCCGTAGGAGAAGAGGTCTATGGCACCTTCACGCTCCTTCTCACTGCCGAAGGACAGTTGGCCGAGGGCGGTCATCACCTCGCCGCGGAACTGGGCCGCCAGCTCGATGGAAAGCGCGTCCTCCCCGATCGAGATGGGTTCCCCCGGATTTTCGGTTTGGGATTCGGGGAGGTAGGAGGCGTCTATGAGGGGCTGCGCCGCGGAGACGGAGCCGATGGCGGCCATGCCTCGGACCGCGGTGACGCGGATGTCCGTGACTTCCCGCAGGATCGCCTCCTCGTCCATCTCCGACAGACGGGCCGGCGGAACCTGGGTTTCGAGGAGGTTGCGCACCGTCGGGAAATCGAGGAGCTTGGCGAAGATGTCCACACCTTCTTCGCCGAGCTTGACGATTTCATCCCGGGCGATGAGTCTGGCGCGGGCGTCCTCGGCGGTTACGACCGCGGAGATGAGCACGTCGCTGCTGGCGCCGCAACCTAAGGTGATGAGGGTGCACAGCCCGACAAGAAGGGCGGCAAAATGGGTCAGGCGCATCTCGGCCCCTTTCCGGGGGGTGGGATACCCCGTAATTCCAATAATTGGGTCAACTTTCAGCATTTTGATTCTAGCAGAACGCAATCTCCGAGGTCAAGAAAACGCTCCGAGACGATGCGCCAGTGCGTCGTACGCAGGCTCCTCCCCGGGGGTGTCCACCGCGAGCGCTTCGAACCTCGGATCGGAGCGGATCCAGGTCAGTTGTCGCTTGGCCAGCCTGCGTGTCGCCGTGGCGGTGTCCTCTATCGCCCGTTCGGAGGATATTTCCCCGCGCAGGCACGCCGCCGCCTGGAGGTATCCGATGGATTCCAGGGCGGGCGCCGAGGGAGGCACGCCTGATTCGAGCAACCCGCAAACCTCTTCCACCAAGCCGCGCTCAAAAATCCGGCGGGAGCGGTCGTTTATCCTCCCGTAAAGCTCGGTCCGGGAGCGGACGAGGGCTATCCGGGTCACCGTTCCCCCGAACGGTCGAGGCGCGGGTTCGGCGTTCCACTCGGAGAGTCCCCGCCCGGTTTGGAGGTGGACCGCCAGGGCACGGACCAGCCGCTGCCTGTCGCGGGGGTGGATGCGATCGGCCGAGGCCGGATCGCTCCGTCGGAGCCTCTCCGCCAGCTCCTCGGTCTCGAGCGCCTCCAGCCCACGCTCTACCTCGGGGTCCGTCTCCGGGGCACCGCTCAGGCCGTCGAAAAGGGCCCGGGCGAAGAGGAGCGTCCCGCCCACGACCAGCGGTATCCGCCCCCGGCCGTGGATTTCCGCGACGGCCTCAACCGCCAGATGGGCGTACCGGCCGGCGGAAAATCTTTCCGTAGGGTCGCACACGTCCACCAGGTGAATGGGCAACCGGGCGCGCAGCTCGGGCGGGGGTTTGTTGGCCCCGATTTCCAGACCCCGGTAGACCTTGACCGAATCGCAAAGGACCAGCTCGACGGGGAAAGACTCGGCGAGGCGAACCGCCAGCGCGCCCTTGCCGACGGCCGTCGGACCGCCGAGAAAAACGACACCGCTTTGAGATGCTTCAGTTTCCGTCACTGGCGTGGCCGCGTGTGCGCCGCGGATGGCTGAGGCTAAATTTACATTCGGTCAAAGAAGTGTTAAATTGCGGAAAATAGTGGAGCGCCATGCCGTATGAGAAGAAATTACCGCCCGAGTTCCGCCATCCGGTCGGGCTGTCCGGTCGCCGGAGGTACAGGCTGGTCCACGACCTTCCCGGCGTTGACCCCGGTCTGGACCGTATCATCGGGGAGAGCCTGAATGCCGCCCGGCGTAGGGCGTTTCTCATCGAGTGCGCCGGGGAGATGGGGGGCGACGGCGCCGCCTTCCGGGAAGCGCTGGCCACTCTCGTGGAAAAATCCGGGTTCAGGGTAATCCGCACCGCCGACCGCGGCGGGGTGGTGGAACCCCTGAGCCTCGTGAAGACGATTGTGGAAGGGTTCACCTCCTGGGCCGAATTGGGTGCGTCGCTCCCCGCCGGGATGGTGGAAAACCTCCACCTTCTGGGGGAAGGCTATGCCGGAGCCGGTGAAGGGAAGACCTGGGACGACGCGTATGACCCGACCGGTCTGCGCTGGACGCGGGTGGATTATACCATCGAACTCCTCGGGCGGGTCATGGAGGGGCCCACGGCGGTTTTCGCGGACAACAGCGAGGGGGGAGGGGACCTGGAAACCCTGGCCGTTCTGGAGAGGCTGATGAGCGAGAGGAGTCGCACGCCCCTGCTTCTGGTTCTGGGGGGAACCGGCGGCGCGGTCTATTCCGAGTATTTCGACCGGGTGGACAGCCTCCACATCCGGTACCTGCCATTAGTCCGGTCCGGAGAGCTGGGGAGCCTCGCCGAAGAGCTCGGTCGGAGGCTCAACCCGGCGCAGCTCGAGCACTACCTTGCGGAACTGCCCCGGAGCCGGGTTCACGCCGAGCAGCTACGGGCGTACTACGAGCTGGACCTGGGCGGCGTTTTCGATGAGCGCCTCCTCATGTCGAAGACGCCCATCCAGCTCTTCATGTACCGCCTGGAGAGGTTGAAGGAGGGGGAAAAAGAGGCCCTGTGCGCCCTGGCCGGCGAGACGCGCCCCCAGTCCGCGGAGAACGTCGCGAGGAGCACCGGTCTGCCCGTGAAGCGGGTGGAGAAGCTTATGGGCGAGCTGACGAGGAGGTTCTTCTGCGAGCGGCTGGATGCGGGTTACATTCTTCGCGTCCCGCGCTTCGGTGGGTGGATCGCCGATTTCGCCGGGGGGATGATGGACGGGGTTCACCTGGCGGGGCTGTCCGAGGAGGTCGAGCCCGGGCGGAGCTTTGTCGAGGATTATTTCCGGGTGAAGCACCTCTCGGCCGTCGGTCGTGACGACGAGGCCCTGACCGGGCTGGTGGATGTTCTGCAAAGCCTTCACCAATCGGGCTTCTTCCCCACCATCTGTTCCCTGGAGCCCCTCGTAAATATCGTCGCGTCCAGGGGGCGGAACAAACAAATGAGCCTGGAGGTCCGACTGATACTCGCCCAGGCCGAAAGCGAGCTCTTCCGGTTCGATTCGGCGTTACGGCTTTTGGACGCGGTCCGGGAATCGCTCTCGGTAGAGGACGCCCCATTCGCGGGTCGGGAGTGTCTCCTCCGGGGGGCCGTCCATGAGGCTAAGGGCGAGAACGACGCCGCGGTCCAGTGCTTTCGGGAGGCCGCGGAGCGGGCAAGGCGGAACGCTGGATGGGGCGCTGGCTCTCCGCCGGGCCGTGGACATCCAGGACTCGCTCGGCGACCTCGAACGGGACGGGTCTCTGCTCGACGAGCTGATGGGCTTTCCCGAGCGGGAAGGCATCGGGTACGTGAAGAAGCTTATAAAGGCCAAGCATCTGAAGCGGGGCGGGAAGTTCGAGGAGGCGGGGAAAATTCTCGCCGACCTGGTAAAGGCGGTGAAGCGCGGGGGTATCACCTGGCTGGGGGTGTCGGCGGAGATTGATCTGGGCAACGTAAATCGGCACCTCGGCCGGCTGGAGGAGGCCACGAAACAGCTCGGCGAGGCGGCGGATATCGCCCGCCAGAGGGGCGACCTGCGGGGGATGGCCGACGCCAAGTTGGGCCTGGCCAACATCCTCTACCTGCAGGGGCGATTCGGTGAGGCGGCGGACCTCCACCTCGAATGCCTGCCGATATTCGATAGAGTGAGGGCGCCCCACGAGCGGATGACCATCCTGAACAACCTCGGCATGATCTACCTGAACTGGGGGAGGCTGGAGTCCGCCCTCGACTGCCTGGAACGGTGCCGGGCGTACTTCGCCGGCACGCGCTACACCGCCTACCTCGACGCCGTGGAGCTGAACCTCGCGTTGGCCCTGGTGAACCTGGGGCTGGCGGCCGATGGACGAGTTCGGGGAGCGCCAGTACGACAACCTCTACGAGAAGTTCAAAGAGTTGCAGTTCAAGGTTCGGGAGCTTGAGCGTACTCTACGGGCCGTCCAGCCCCTCGCTGCGGAATATATGCAGGAACTGGGTCGTAAACTCGCAGAGAAGGAGAGCACGCTCCCCCTGCGACTGCCAAAAGGGGGTCGTTTTTGAGCGACACCCTTGGCGGAAAACAGCGTATTACCCGCATATCCTTCAAGGGTATCCCCCAAAAAGGATACCCTTATAAATGGACAGAAAGGAG
>JAPLSK010000179.1 GCA_026398675.1 bacterium
GGAGGGGTCCAGGTCCAAAAGAATCGTGAGCGACGGCGCCAGCCCCTCGGTGGCCAGGTTTATCGCCGATTCCACCGTGTCCTCGGTCATGCCCAGGCCGTAGCCCTGGTAGGCGCGGGTGGAGTCGGCGTAGCGGTCCAAGAGGACGATCCAGCCCTCCTCGATGGCGGGGAGTATAAGGCGGTGGACCAGCTCGGCCCTGGCCGCGGCGAAGAGGAGGAGCTCCGCCGGTGGGGTGCGCTGGAGCTTCCGGTCCAGGAGCATCTCGCGCACCCGTTCCCCCAGGGGGGTGCCGCCGGGCTCGCGCAGCCGCATCACCGGGACGCGGTCGCCGTCGAGCCGCTCGGCCAGGAGCTCGAGCTGGGTGGTCTTTCCCGCCCCGTCCATTCCCTCGAAGGAGACCAGATGACCCCGCCGTGCCACGTTCTCTCCCTTTTTAAAAAAATCCCGGTACTATTTTAGCACAGGGGACGGTCGGGTGCCCGCTTTACCCCCTCCGAGGGCTCTGGTAGAATGAGGGGCGATGCTCGCGCTCCGCTTCACCGTTCTGGGGTTTCTGTTCCTCTTCTCCGCCTTCTTCTCGGGCGCGGAGACGGCGCTCTTCTCTCTCTCCGCCGCCCGGCTCGAGTCGCTGGCCCGTTCCACGAGCCACGCGGAGCGCCGCGTCGCCCGGCTGATGCGGGAGCCCTCCGGCATCCTGGTCACCCTCCTCTTCGGCAACATGCTGGTCAACGTCGCCGCCTCCTCCATGGCCACCGACCTCTTCCTGGGACTCTTCGGGCGTGGGGGGCTGGAGCTCGCGGGGCTGGTGATGACCCTCGCCCTGTTGATTCTGGGCGAGGTGACCCCGAAGAGCCTGGCCGCGCACCGTCCGCTGGCCCAGGCGCGCCGGTCATCCGGCCCCTTGAATCTCTTCCACCGCCTCGTCGCCCCGGTGCGGCTGCCGCTCGCCGCCCTTTCCCGCTCCCTGGTCCGCTCCCTGGAGAGGCGGATCGCGAAAAGCGACACTCCCTCCGCCGATGAGCTGCGCACGGCCCTCGAGATGGCCGGCCAGGAGGGGGAGCTGGACGACGAGGAGGAGACCATCATGGTGCGCCTGTTCGAGCTGGACTCGAAGCGGGTGAAGCGGCTGATGACCCCGGCGGCGGACGTCGTCTCCCTGGCGGCGGGCTCGACCCCGGCCGAGGCGCTGGCGGTTTTCCGCCGCTACGAGTTCAGCCGTCTCCCCTGCTACGAGGGCGACCCCGACAACTGGGTGGGTGTGGTGCGGGCCCAGGACGTCGGCCACGCGGTGCTCGCCGGCCCCCCGCCGGACTTGAGGCCCCTTTTGCGGGAGGTGCACTTCGTCCCCGAGGAGGCAACCGCCCTGACCCTTTTGGCCCATTTCCACCGCACCGGGACCCACCTGGCCCTGGTCTCCGACGAGTACGGCGTGTTCGTCGGTCTGGCGGCGCTCCAGGACATCTACGACGAGCTGGAGGAGTCCCCGCGTCACAACCCGCGGCTGCGGCGCCAGGATCCCGGGCGCTACATCTGCGCGGGCTCGTTGGCGCTGGACGATTTCAACCGGGCCGCGGGCACGAAAATCTCCGACGACGACTACAGCTCGCTGGGCGGCTGGCTTACCGGCCTGGCGGACCGCATCCCGCGCGTCGGCGCGCGTATCGTCGCGGCGGGGTTCGCCTTCACCGTCCTGGAGGCCGAGCCGAACCGCATCGTGCGCGTACTGGCCCAGCGCACGGCGGACGAGGGGGCGGGATGATCCTCCTCGCGCTCCTCTTGGTGACGGACGTCCTCCTGGTCGCCTTCTTCGCCGGGATGGAGACGGCCTGCGTCTCGTCCAACCGGGTGCGGCTCACCACGGCCGCGCGCGCGGGCGACGGGCGGGCCCGCGTCGCCCTCAAGCTCCTGGCGACCCCGGACCGGCTCATCACCACCTGCCTCGTGGGGACCAACATCGGGGTGGTCGGCGCCTCCTTCATCGCCACCGCCATCGTGGTGGAGCTCCTGCCCGCGGACGCCCGGGGATGGGCCGTGCTCATCACCAGCCTCATCTTGACCCCGTTGCTGTTGGTCGTGGGCGACCTTCTGCCCAAGGCCGTCGGGCGGGCCTTCGCCGACCCGCTCACCCTCGCGGCGGCCTACCCCCTGAGAGTGCTGGACTGGATCCTCAAGCCCATCTCCATAGCGGATAACGCGCGAGGAGCTGCGGGTGATGATGCACCAGGGGGCGCGGGGCGAGGCGATAGACGACCGGACGGCGCGCATGGTCGGGTCGGCCTTCACCTTCTCCTCCCGCGAGGTGCGCGAGGTGATGACGCCCCTGCGCGAGGTCCAGGCGCTTCCCACGGAGGCCGACGTCCCCGAGGCCTTCGCCGCCGTCGTGGACACCGATTCCGCCTTCATCGTCGTCTACCGGGACCGGGTGGACGCCATCGTGGGGGTGGTGCCGGTGATGGATCTGGTGCGCGCCCCGCTCCAGGCCACACTGGAACGCATCATGACCGAGCCGCTCTTCGTGCCGGAGAGCAAGAATCTGCGCGGGATGCTGGAGACCTTCCGCCGGCGGCAGGTGAGCGTGGCCGTGGTGGTGGACGAGTACGGCAGCACGCTGGGGGTGGTGACCCTGGACGACGTGGTGGGGACGATAACCGAGGCGACGCAGGAGGGGCTGGCCGCTCCGGGTCCCCTGGACCGCGGCGAGTCGGTCGCCCTGCCCGCCGACCTCCCGCTGGCCGAGCTGGCCGACCGCTTCGAGATCGAGCTTCCCGAGGGCGATTACGCCACCCTGGGCGGCTTTCTGATAGACCGGCTCGAGCGCATCCCCCGGGCCGGGGAGGAGGTCGTCCACGAGGGTTACGCCCTGCGGGTGCTCGACGCGACGCCGCGTCGGGTGGTGACCGTGGTCGTCGAGCGGAGGCACTAGCGCCGGTCGAGGAGCCGGGTCGGAGTGAGGGTCGCATCGGCTTCCCTCTCCCTCCGGGAGAGGGGATGGGGGTGAGGGCCACCTTTGAAAATAAAGCGGCGGGGATAGGAACCGAGCGAAGCGAGCTATGCCCCTGGCAAATCCCCGCCCTACATCATCGCAATTGCGCGCCGACGGGTCAGGGAGAGGGGTGAAGCGGCCCCCTCTCCCTTCCAGGGAGAGGCTCGCCTACGGGCTAGGGTGAGGGTCGGAGCGGCCCCCCTCTCCCCGTGGGAGAGGGGATGAGGGTGAGGGCCACCTTTGAAAATAAAGCGGCGGGGATAGGAACCGAGCGAAGCGAGCTATGCCCCTGGCAAATCCCCGCCCTACATCATCGCAATTGAGCGCCGATGGGCTAGGGTGAGGGGTGACGGGTGGGTGTGGACACACGCCCCTACGTCATCCTTCGGTGCTGGAAATCCCCGACTCGCTTGTGCTATACTGTCCCCTGTACCCGGCTAACCCGGTCGGGAATAGGGAACATTACCGGACCAATCAGGAGGACGAATAGTGAGAACGACGCTTCTGGTCATCATCGCCGCGCTGGTCCTGGCGGCCCCCGTAATCGCCCTGGGCGACGGGGACACGGCCTGCTGCGGGGCGGGAACCTGCACGGTCGCGGACACCGACGGCTGCTGCTGCGGCGGGGACTGCGCCTGCGAGGACTGCTCCTGCGCCGACGGCGGCTGCAAGGACGGCTGCGCGGGCTGCAAGTGCGACAAAGGCTGCGACGGCTGCAAGAGCGACGACGGCTGTGGGAGCGGTTGCTGCGGCGCTAAGGACTCCGACGACTAGCCCCTGAGTGTTAAAAAAAGGCGGGCCCCTGGGCCCGCTTTTAAATTTCTGTGCATCCTACGTGAAAAGGTTTGAACAATAGATCGCTCCCTACCCCATTTATTATGTGAGCAGATTTGTGCTCGCTTAGACTTGACTATTAGGAAAAAAGCGTGTACATTGCGAGTGCAGGCATGCGCGGGAGCTACCGCAGGTCGTCTGTTGAGGATGGCAGCGCCGATGGCGTGGGATCCTACGGCCCGGGGCCTGTTTCTATCACCCTGTAAAGCTCGGTCCTTTTTACCCCCTCGATTGCCTCACGGGGGGTAATTTTTATCCCGTAACCCCAGATGTTACCTTGCCGGTTATAGATGACCTGTTTAAATTTTGCAATGTATTTAGTTTCGACGTTATCGAACCGGTTAGGCTCCAACGCGTTAAATAGAGCTCCGGCATATGCGTCTGCCGCTTGTAAACCTGCGCATTTACCTGGACGCCAGGTCTTTCTGCCTTCAAGGTCTATAAAATCGAACTCTATGCGGACGTCGACCCCAGAATCCCGCTGACTTTTAAGTTTACGTAAATACCGGTCTAGTTTTTCATACGACATACCGCTTCTATTTGAAAAGACCAGTTCGACTTTACCGTCGCCGACAGAACCCTTCCCAGCGTCCCGAGCGAGCCAGGATACACGTTCAAGTAAATAACGTATGCTGTAAAAGTATAAGTGGTAGCTCTCCTTGAATTTTTCTGGTTCTAATAATGCGGTTTTATCTACGGCTACGGCGATACACCGGATGGGTAAATTAGCTAATTTGTTTGTTAATACGACCTTTTTATCGTGTTTTAATGTCTTCCAATGTATGGGTTTTTTAGGCGGCATTTCAAACAGCTCCCGAATTTCCCGTGCCATTCGTATT
Organism: bacterium; assembly: GCA_026398675.1. Lineage (NCBI taxonomy): Bacteria > bacterium. Next base: position 4,660 of record JAPLSK010000179.1, read on the forward strand.
ATCATGTTGTCGTCGGACATGCGGACGATAACCGCTGATTGGATAAACCAACGCGAACTGCCCGCGCCGAATTTGAACCCCTCACAACCGGATTCATCTATATAGCAACGAAACGATGTATTCATAATCCTACACCTTCAACGATCTATCCTAGAAGGCACCGGTCCCTACCGCCCCAAAATCTCCCGGCAGACCTCGGCCCCCCGACGGCCCGACAGCAGCATCGCCCCGAACGTCGGCCCCATCCGCGTCAGCCCGTGGAACGTCGCCACGCTCATCCCGACGGCCACCAGACCGGGGTAAACCTCCCCGGTGTGCGCGACGACCTCGTCCTCGGAGCGCTCGATCCACATCGGCTGCTCTTTCTGGAGCTCTAAGAGGCCCCGCTTGGCCAGAAGGTGCATCACGCTGGCCTCGTGGCCCGTGTCGTCCACGATGATTTTTGCTTCGAGGCAGACGGGGTCCAGGGTGTTCAGGCCGCGGGGGATGTAGTCCAGGGCGGTCCAGTTGACGACGACGCCGCCCAGGCGCGCGTCCTTCAAATCCACGTCGGTCCCCGGGGATTTCCCCCGGAGGACGACATCGTAGACCGTGGTGCAGTTGAGCACCGCGGCTCCGGCCTCGTAGGCCGCGACGACGAACTTCGCGCAGTTCAGCGGCGCCGGCGAGGTGAAAAGCCCCGGTCCGGCCTCGGTGTATCGGATGCCGAATTCGTCCAGCATCTTCTGGGCCGGGGCGCGGTAGGTCAGCGGCGCCATGAAGTACCCGCCGGTCCAAAATCCCCCGCCCAGGTGGGGGTTGCGCTCCACCACCAGGGTCTTGACGCCGGCGCGGGCCAGGTCGTGGGCGCAGACGAGCCCCGCCGGACCGCTCCCCACGATTATCACGTCGCTCTCGACGTACTCCTCGACCATCCGCGACCACTCGCGCACGATGGCCCGGGTGACCTCTTTCTCCCCCCCCGGGGCGAAGATGGGCATGGCTCTCCCTTCCGGCGGCGCCGGTCTTTCGAGGCGCGAGGATATTACCCCGCCCGGCGCCGGGGGTCAAGCCGGGTCAATTCACGCTGTTGGTTTGGTCATACCCCCTGTGGTATCATCCGGGCGTTAAAGCATCCCCCGCCGGAGGCGCCATGGTCCCGTACAACATCCTGGTGATAAATCCCGGCTCCACCTCGACTAAGGTGGCCGTTTACACCGACGAGGAGCCGATTCACGAGCGGAACCTCCAGCACGTCAAGTTCGACCTGGAGGGTTTTCCGAAAATCTGGGACCAGTACGGCTTCCGCAAACGGATAATCCTGGCGTTTCTGGAGGAGGTGGGATTCGATCTGGCAAAACTTTCCGCGGTGGTGGGGCGCGGCGGCTTGTTCCAGCCCGTGGTCTCCGGAACCTACGCGGTCAACCAGCAGATGATTTCAGACGGCCGGATGGGCTTCTCGGGTGAGCACGCCAGCAACCTCGGCTGCGCCCTGGCCTACGGCATCGCCTGGGACCTGGACATCCCGAGCTACATCGTGGACCCGCCGTCGGTGGACGAGTTCCCGCCGGTGGTCAAGCTCTCCGGGCTCCCCGAGCTGCCGAGGCGGAGCCTCTTCCACGCGCTGAACGTGAAGGCCACGGCGCGGCACGCCGCCAAGGATATGGGCAAGTCCCTGTCCGAGATAAACATCATCGTGGCCCACCTGGGGGGCGGCATCTCCATCGTCGCCCTGGAGAAGGGCCGGGCCATCGAGGCCCACAACGGCCTCTACGAGGGGCCGTACACGCCGGAGCGCGCGGGCACCCTCCCCACCTTCCCCCTCATGGAATGGGTGTACGAGGCGGCCAAGAAGGGCACCCCGCTGGAGAAGCTTACAAAGCGGTGCGTCGGCGGGGGCGGCCTGGTGGCCTACCTGGGGACCAACTCGGCCCGCGATGTGGAGGAGCGCGCCGAGAAGGGCGACAAGGAGGCCCTCTACTATCTCACCGGCATGCTCTACCAGGTCTCCTACTACATCGGCGCCGTATCCATCGCCCTCAAGGGTAAAGTGGACTGCATCGCCCTCACCGGCGGCATGGCCTACGGCAAGTTGATCGTGGAGCGGATAACGGACTGGGTGAGCTGGATCGCGCCGGTGAAGGTTTACCCGGGGCAGGACGAGATGGGGGCGCTGGCGCAGGGGGCGTTGCGGGTCCTGCGCGGCGAGGACCAGGCGCTGGAGTACCCCACCTACGTGGGCGACGAGGGGTAGGCGGTTCGCCGGACTTGGAAAAGGCCCCCGGGGGCCTTTTTATTTGGGGATCGTTTTACCTAAACGGACCGCCGCGGCGGGGATTAAAATCCCCGCCCTACATTCAGAAGCACGGTGGAGGGGCAATCTGGCGGGCGGGTCAGGAGACCCGCCCCTACGTCCTTACCTAGCGAAACCCCGTAGGGGCGACCGTCCACGGTCGCCCGCGGCGGGGATAGGAACCGAGCGAAGCGAGCTATGCCCCTGGCAAATCCCCGCCCTACATTCCCCCTCTCCCCTCTGGGGAGAGGCGCGCCTACGGGCTGGGGTGAGGGGTGAAAACGGGCGGACCGGTTGGCCCGCCCCTACGACATCGCAATTTGGCGCCGGGTTCTATTCCACGTCGGGGCCGGCGCGCAGGCAGTACACGTTCCCTAAAAAATCCCCCACGTACACGAAGCCCTCGACCACGGCGGGGACGCCGTCCTCCACAATCCCCGGCACGTTGTACTCCCATACCACCGAGGCGTCGGCGGCGGCGAGGCAGCTAACGGTGTTATCCCGGCCAAAGAAGACATTCCCATCGGCGATCGCCACGCCGGCAATCACCGCCCCGTCGTAGGTCCTCTCCCACACCTCGGCCCCCGAGGCCGCGTCCAGGCAGTAAACCGTGTCATCGGCGGCGAAGACGACGTAGGTCCCGTCGCTCTCGGGTTTGCTGGGGAAGTCCTTGCCCGAGGCGTACTCCCAGGCTACGGCGCCGTCGGAGGTGTTCCGGGCGGTCAGGTTGCCGTAGCCGTCAGCGGTGTAAAGGAAGTCGCCGCTCAGCTCCGGCCGGCGGTGGATGTAGTTCGTCGCCGGCGACCGCCAGACGACCGAGCCGTCGGCGTTGTCCAGGCAGGTGACGAAGTTCCCCCCGTTGTACTCGGCCAGATATATGTAATAGCTTACGGCGGTCGAGGTCATGAAGAGGTCGGAGGGGTAGTGCCAGACCGTGGAGCCGTCGGCCTCGGCGAGGCAGTAGAGGTCGTTGGTGCCGGAGGGGGCGTAGTGGCCGTCGGCGAACACTAGACCGGCGGTTAGGCTGGGGCCGGTGGTCAGGACGCCCGAGAGGTCCTTGCGCCACTGTTCGGTCCCGTCGGCGGCGCCCAGGGCGAAGAGGGTTTTCGAGGACTCCCACCCGTCGTCGGTGTGGCTGTTGACGAAAACGAGGCCCTGGCCGTTCACGGCGGCGCTCTCCAAAATGGGTCCGTCGGCGGTGAACCGCCAGACCTCCGCGCCGTCCACGGCATTCAGGCAGTAGAAGTTGCCGTCCCGGCTGCCGATGAAGACGTCCCCTTCGTACACCGCCGGCCGTGCGACCACGGCGCCGCCGGTGGTGAAGGTCCAGACCAGGCGCGGGAGGTCGCCGTCCCCATCGCCATCGCCGTCCCCGTCGCCGTCGGCGGGGGTGGTGCAGAAAAGGAGGCCGAAGGAGAGTATCAGGGCTGAAATGAGCAGGAAGATGATCGCCGTTGGGCGCATCGGAACCGCCTTTCACGCTGTGAGCTATTGAGTAAACCATCCCGGGTCGCGGTTTGTCAAGCCGGGGCAACCGCCTTTCACGCTGTGAGCTATTGAGTAAACCATCCCGGGTCGCGGTTTGTCAAGCCGGGGCGGCGTCCGGCCGGCGTCCGACCCTCGCCACGGCCCTTGACTCGCATTTGTGATGACGTAGGGGCGGCCCCGTGGGATGCATCCCCTGCGGGCCGCTGTGTTTCGCCCCTCACCCCCGGTTGCGATGACGTAGGGGCGACCCGTAGGACGAGTCCTCTGTGGTCGCCCGCGGGCCGACCTGAAGGTCGGCCCCTACGAGGGTGTCGCGCAATTTGATCAAATCCCGTAGGGTGGGGGCTCCGTACCCCGCCCGTTTTACCCCCCTCCCTAGCCCGTAGGCGAGCCTCCCCCCAGAGGGGGGAGGGAAATTACGGCAGCCCTCACCCGGCCCCGCGCCTCGCAGGCCACCCGCGGGTCTACTGGACAATTGAATAGATGCTTGACTCAA
>JAPLSK010000180.1 GCA_026398675.1 bacterium
ATGCGCCGGCCTCCGGAAACCGGCGTCCCGGCCACCAGCGGGTCGTCGGCGTTCAACAGGGCGACGGCCCCGGGCTCCAGTTGGGTGAAAAGACGGCACTTGGTGGCGTAGTAACCCTCCAGCCGCCGGTGGTAGTCCAGGTGCTCCTGGGTGACGTTGGTGAAGCCCGCCGCGGCGAAGACCAGACCGTCCGTCCGCCGCTGATCCAGGGCGTGGCTGGTCACCTCCATCACCGCGTCCTGCAACCCCGAATCCACCGCCTCCCGCAGGAGGCCGTGGAGTTTGAGCGGCTCCGGGGTAGTCCAGTCCGCCTCCTCCCAGCGGTTGCCGAGCCAGTACCCCGTCGTCCCCAAGAGGGCCGTCTTCCGTCCCGCCGCCTTGAGGATGCTCGCGATGATATGGACGCTGGTTGTCTTGCCGTTGGTGCCGGTGACGCCGACGAGGCGCAGCTTCTCCGCGGGATGGCCGAACCAGTGCGCGGCGAGCTGGGCCAGGGCCAGGCGCGGGTCCTCGCTCGTCGCCCAGGGCACGTTCACCCCGGTCGGAGGTGCTGTAGGCGCCAAAACCGCCGCGGCGCCGCGTTCCAGGGCGTTGCCCAGGTAAGCCAAGGCGTCGTGCCCCACCCCGCCCATGGCGACGAAGAGGGTCCCCGGCTCGACCCGCCGGGAATCGTAGGCGATCTTTTTTATCTCCGCGTCGCCCCGGACGAGCGCGGCCGCCGGGGTGTTCGAGATGAGGGCGCTGAAGCGCATGGGGCTCCCCTGGTCTTTTGAATGACATGGTATCACCGGCGCGGCGGGCTGGCAAGCCCGGTCGAGGGGCGAAGCGGTTTCCCTCTCCCTTTTAGGGAGAGGCTCGCCTACGGGATAGGGTGAGGGGTAATGTCGGGAGAGCGAATGCGGCGGGGATAGGAATCCCCGCCCTACATCATCACAATATGATAGGCACGGGCTGGAGCGGTTTCACTCTCCCCGTGGGAGGTCTGTGAGACACGGGCTTAAGGGTGAGGGCTGCCTTATAAAGAACGGGAGGGTCTGGATACCCTCCCCTACGGGTCAGGCGTGAATCGTGCGCTCCCCTCGTAGGGGCCGACCTTCAGGTCGGCCCGTGAGCGGATGTGGACACCCGCCCTACATCATCGCAAAAAACGAGGCACGGGCTAGGGTGAGGGTCGCCTTTGTAAAAGCGCGGCGGGGACTAAAATCCCCGCCCTACATTCGGACGCACAGCGGTGAATGTCACGCCGGCCACGCAAAACGCCTTGCCCACGCCCCGGTACTCTGGTAGAATGCACCCTCCGAGGGAGTAAGATGGGCAGGCCGTCCTGGGACGAGTACTTCATGCAGATCGCCGGGCTGGTGTCCACCCGCTCAACTTGTATGCGGCGCAGCGTGGGGGCGGTGCTCGTCCGCGACAAGACTATCCTGGCGACGGGCTACAACGGCACTCCCCGGGGGTTGAAGCACTGCGAGGAGTTGGGCGGCTGCTACCGGGAGCAGCTCGGCGTCCCCTCCGGCGAGCGCCACGAAATCTGCCGGGGAACGCACGCCGAGCAGAACGCCATCGCCCAGGCCGCCCTGGTCGGCGTCTCCACCAAAGACTCCACCCTCTACGTAACGAACCACCCCTGCAGCATCTGCACCAAAATCCTCCTGAACGCGGGGATCACGAGGGTGGTCTACGCCGAGGGCTACCCCGACGAGCTCGCCCGGTTCCTGATCGAGGAGGCCCGGAACCTGGGTCTGTTGGAGGTCAACTGCCTGGGGGAGTAGAGCGATCGGCGGCGCCGTCCGGGAAATGCGAAGGAGACAAGGGGTTTAACCCCCTTGCCCTCGATGCGGCGCGAAGAACTGATTTATACCCGTTAAGCGGGACAAGGAGGGCCGGTTGGGGATTTTCGAGAAACTGATCGAGGGCGGCCACGAGCAGCTAATCTTCTGTCAGCACCGCCCGACCAAGCTGCGCGCCCTCATCGCCATCCACAACACGACCCTGGGGCCGGCCCTGGGCGGCTGCCGCATCCGGGATTACCCCACCGAGGACGACGCCGTGGCCGACACGCTCCGTCTGGCGGAGAGCATGACCTATCAGGCGACGCTGGCCAACTACGACGCCGGCGGGGGAATGACCGTCATCTGGGGCGAACCGAAGATAAAAGAGGATGAGGCGGTCCTGCGCGCCTTTGGACGTTTTCTGAACGGCATCAACGGCCGCATCGTCGCCTTCGCCGACCTGGGCACCGACGACGACGACATGCGCTCGGTGGGTATCGAGACGCCCCACGTCATAGCCAGCTCCCCCCACGAGGTCCCCTCGGATGTCGGAGCGGCCTGGGGGGTGTACCACGGCATCACCGCCTGCCTGAACACCGCCTTCAACAGCTCCAACGTGCAGGACCGTACCGTCGTCATCCAGGGGGTGGGGGGCGTGGGCAGCGCCCTGGCCTCGATCCTCGTCCAGATGGGCGCCAAGCTCTACATCTCCGATCTCAAGTACGACCCCCTGAAGGCGATTCAGGACCTATACCCCGCCGTGGAGTTGGTCCAGACGGACGAGGTTTACGACGTGCCGTGCGACATCTTCAGCCCCTGCGCCGTGGGGGGAGTGATAGACGCCGACACGGTGGAGCGCCTGCGGTGCAAGATCGTGGCCGGCGCAGCCTTCAACGTCCTCTCCGACTCCTCCCTGGCGCTCCGTCTCGAGGAGCGGGGGATTCTCTTGGCGCCGGAATTCGTGATAAACGCCGGCGACGTGCTGATGATGAACCGCCCGGGCGACATGGCCGACCTCGAGGAGGTCAAACGGGCGACGCGCCAGATATACTCCAACCTCTCCAAGGTCTTCGCCCGAGCCCGGCAGATGGGCGTCCCACCGCTATTCGCGGCCCGGGAGATGGCCCGCGAGAAGATAGCCCGCATCGGAAAAACCAAATCAATCATGTGCTAGGGCACAAACAACGGGGAGAATCACCAGATGTGCAAGATAGCCAACGTAAGGGGGCGTGAGATCCTCGACTCCCGGGGTAACCCCACCGTGGAGGTCGAGGTTTTCACCAGCGAGGATAAACTGGGCCGGGCCATGGTCCCATCGGGAGCCAGCACCGGCGAGCACGAGGCCGTGGAGCTGCGCGACGGCGACAAATCACGCTACCGGGGCATGGGCGTGCTCAAGGCCGTGAACAACGTGAACACGGAAATCCGCGACCTCCTGGTGGGGATGAACCCCCTGGACCAGGAGAACATAGACCGGGTGTTGATCGAGCTGGACGGCACACCGAACAAGGGCCGCCTGGGGGCCAACGCCATCCTGGGGGCCAGCATCGCGGTGGCCAAAGCGGCGGCCCGGCACTATGACATCCCGCTCTACCGCTACCTGGGCGGCGCCGCGGCCCGCGTACTTCCGGTGCCCATGTTCAACATCCTCAACGGCGGCAAGCACGCCGACAACAACATGGACATGCAGGAGTTCATGATCTGCCCCACGGGCTTCCCGAGCTTCCATGAGGCGCTGCGGGCCGGTTCGGAGATTTTCCGCGCCCTGGGCCAGGTGCTCAAAAAGCAGGGCTACTTCATCGGCGTGGGTGATGAGGGCGGGTACGCCCCGAATTTAAAGTCCAACGCCGAGGCCTTCGAGAAGCTCATCGAGGCCATCGAGCTCGCCGGCTACAAGCCGGGGGGCGACGTCTGGATCGCCCTGGACGCCGCCGCCAGCAGTTTCTATAAAGACGGCAAGTACAGACTCGAAGCCGTGGGCAAGACCTTCGACACCGCCGGGCTGATCAAGGTTTACTGCGAATGGGTGGACATCTACCCGCTCATCTCCATCGAGGACGGCCTGGCCGAGAACGACTGGGAGGGCTTCATCGAGCTCACCCGCCTACTGGGCGACCGCATCCAGATAGTGGGCGACGACCTCTACGCCACCAATGTGGAGAGGCTCCGGGAGGGGACACGGCGCAGGGCCTCCAATTCGATTCTCATCAAGCTCAACCAGATCGGCACGGTGTCGGAGACGCTCCTGACGATGCGCACCGCTTTCCGTTCCGAGATAAGCTGCGTCGTCAGCCACCGCTCCGGCGAGACGGAGGACTCCACCATCGCCCACCTGGCGGTGGCCACCAACTGCGGCATGATCAAGTCCGGGGCCCCGAATCGCAGCGAGCGCCTCGCCAAATACAACGAGCTCCTGCGGATCGAGGAGTCCCTTGAGAATTCCGAGTATCCCGGCATCGAGGTGTTCAACGCGCGTATCATCCGGAACGGAGGGTGATTAGTACCGTGCTGGACGCGATTCGCCCGGGGGGCGTTACTTCGTTTTACGCGGTTCCCCTCATCGCCGTACTCCTTCTGGCCGGCGGTGCTAGTGGCTCCGAGGAGGCCCGGTGGGAGCCAATGCCCGATCTGGAACGGCTCCCCCCGTCGGCCGTCGAGGATTTAGGGACGTCGGAGGGTAGTGGGGTCATGCACTTCGATGGGAAGGACTACCTCGTCGCGCGGGTGTGGACCGACGAGGAACTCACCTCCCCTCTGACGCTAAAGCCCTGCGCCTACTGGTGGTACGAGGTGGCCTGGGAGGAGCCCGACGTGAGCCACCACATAACGACCCAGATTTCAACGAACACACTCTACGTGGAAGTGGGCGGCAAGCTGATCGAGGTGGGTCAGGCCGAGCGGGGCGCAGGCCCCCAGTACGTAAAAACCTTCGCCCGGGGTTCCGAACCCGAGCGCATGCGCTTCGTGGACTGGAGCGTCTACGATTTCCCCGAGGCGACCTACGAGGAGTGGACCCTGGCACAGGGCGGCGAGTATAAAATCCGCGTCTAGGTGTTCGGCTCGGCCTACGAGGACGATTCGGGCGGTATCGTGTACGAGACTTATTACCATTACACCTTCTTGGAATTGCTCGATTGACGGGCCTGTCGGTCGGCCGTTATAGACGGTTGGGTGTGATTCCAAAAATTTTAGGCGGACCTTCGGGTCCACCCGTTACTTTTGACTGAATGTAGGGCGGGGACTTTAGTCCCCGCCGTTATTTCAATTTAGCCCTCACCCCCCGACCCCGTCGGCGTGCCGCTCCCGCTGGGAGAGGTGGTCGCTACACCCCCCTCCCTAGCCCTCCCCCCAGAGGGGGAGGGAGATGCAGGTTGCGATGACGTAGGGGCGGGTCTTTAGACCCGCCCGTGGGCCGACCTAAAGGTCGGCCCCTACGAGGGTAACGCGAGATTCACATCCAATAAGTAGGGGCGGGTGCCCACACGCGCCCGCTTTTTGCCCCTCACCCCCATCCCCGTCGGCGCGCCGCTCCCCAGAGGGGCGAGGGGAGGTAAATGTAGGGCGGGGACTTTAGTCCCCGCCGTTTTAAGGCAGCCTTCACCCCTTAACCTTCTCCCGCTGGGATAGGGCCACTACCCCCCATCGCCCAAGCGGCTCAGCGAGACCAGCGCCCGGGCCCACACCACCCAGTCGCCCTCCTCCGCCGCGGCCAGGGCGGCCTTTCGTAAAAAAGCGTCATCGCCCCGCAACTCACCGGCCGAGAGCAACAACCCGGCTTTGTAATTACAGCGCTCCAGTCCCGTGTTTATGCTTTCCATCGCCGCGGAGGGGTCTGTCTCGGCCCGCGCCAGGGCCAGGTAACCGTCGGGTAGCTCGGGGGAGAGCTCGACGGATCGCCGCCCCGCCCCCCGGGCGTGGTAGGCGTCACCCAAATCCAGGTAGAGCTGCGAGAGAGCGGCGAGGAGGGATCCTTCGGCGAAGGGGGCTTCGGACGCCCGCTGGAGCGTGTCCAGGGCGGCCAGGTCGTCCCCCCGCCCACGCTGGGCGCGGGCGATTGAAAGCTCGAGCCGGACGGGGTCCAGGACACTCCCCCGCAGTTTGAGAAATTCCTCCTCTGCGCGCGCGTACTCCCCGGCGGCGAGGAGCGCCTGGCCCAGGTTGAGCCTTGCCGGGAGCATCCCGGGGCTCTCGGCGAGGGCCTGCTCCTGGTAACGCGCCGCCCCGGCGTAGTCGCCCCTGGCGTAGGCCTCGGTGCCAAGGTTGTTGTAGCCGACGGCGAGGTTGTCGTAGGCCCGCGTGACCTCCGGTTTGTAGGCCGTGGCGGCGATGAAGGGGATGAGCACGGCCGCGGTGACGACCGCGCTCAGCCTGAACTTTTTATTGATTTTCCAACGCTTACGGAGGCGGATCAGCCGGACGAGGCGCTCGACGAAGAGCCCCGCGCCGATTATCACCAGCGGAATCACCGGGAAGCGGAACCGGGCGGTGACGAAGAAGGGCAGAAGGACGACGGCGTAGGCCAGGACGATGACGCCCAGCACCCGCGCCCCTCTCCGGCGTTCGAGGAAGAGCCCCGCCAAGCCCAGGGGCAGGAGAACGTACAGGCTCAACCAGGGCCATTTCAGCAGCGGGACGAACTCCCCCTCGAAGTAGTAGTTCTCCACCTGGGGGTACTCGAAGCCGTTCAAGAGGAGCAGCGCCCGCTTCCCGCACAGGCCCGCGATGCGCCAGGGGTCCTTCTCGAATTCCTCGGTGAACCGGCGGGTCCAGTAGGTGGATACCTCCGATGCGGTAGGCGGCGGGTCGCCCCTCTCGGCCGCTTCGCGCTCCGCCGGCCAGCGGGCGGTGAAGTCCAGGCTGTAGGTGGTCGTCGCGTAGGGCCGGTAAAGCCCCACGGCGCCCGGCTGGTTGCCGAGATACAGGTTCAGGCCGCCGTTGGTGGACAGGGGCACGAAGTGCACGTCGGCCAGGCTGTTGGCGAGGGTCACCGGGGCGATGACGACCGCCGCCGCGGCAACGAGCAGTGCAAGCTCCTTGAATGCCGCCTTTTTGTTCCGTTTAAGCCGCCGGAGGAAGAGATATATTCCCACGGTGGCCGCCGGAACCGCCAAAAGCCCGTGGGCCAGCGCCGCCAGCGCGAAAGCGACCCCGATTCCGACGGCGGTCCACGGGACCGGGCGCTGGACGTGCCGCACGGCGAGGTATGTCCCCAGGACCACGAGGAACGCGGTCAGGGTCGTGGGCAGGAGAAGGGTTTCGGTGAA
>JAPLSK010000181.1:0-11899 GCA_026398675.1 bacterium
CGGCCGCGGGGACATCGCGTCCTACGCCAAAGAACGGGCGGCCTACGAGGGTGCGCCCCTCATCATCGAATCGCTGGAGCTCCGCCTGACGCCCCTGGATGTGGCGGCGGTGGCGGAGGGAACCGGCTTCGTCACGCTGGATATCACCGACGAGCCGTCCCCCTACCCCGACACGCCCTGGTCCGTGGCGGTGCGCGGCTACTACCCGAGCCATCTTCTCGAGCCGGAGACGGGGGCGGATTCGGACGCCAACCCCGAGCCGAACCCGGCGGTACGCCTGGACCTCTACGTCGGGGACGAGCGGGTGGCGGAGAACGCGCTGGTTTACCGGCTGCACCCCGAGTACCTCGACCCGAAGCTGACCGCCGCCGGGGTGAGGGTCGAGCTGGGCAGCGTCCGTTGGAGCCACTTGCAGGAGCCCGCGTTGCCCGAGGGCGTTCACTCCTACCGGCTCTACCCCGGAGAACCATCCGAGGGTCTCGAGGGGACCTGGTTCAGCCTGCCCGACGGGACCTCCGCCCTCCTCGAGATGGCGCCCCCCCGCGGCCTGAAGCTGACCACCCCGGCGGGGGAGCTGATTCTCCCGGCGCCCGTGGCCGCCGACGGGGGAAACATCTTTGCGCTGGGGTCCGGGCTCGCCGTCGGTTATATGAACGCGGACTCGGAGCCGATAACGGGGCTGGAAGTAAAACGCGACCCGGGACTCTTCCTCTTCTGGGCGGCGGCGATTCTCGTCGTTCTGGGCGGCTGCCTGGTGTTCGCCGTGCCCTGGCGACGCCTTTGGCTGCGCGTGGAGGACAGGACCCTGGCGCTAAAGACCCGCCGACTGCCCGAGAGCGAGCTGCGCAAGCTGCTCAACCCGGAGGGGGGTGGTCCGTTGTGAGGCGGCTCCTCCCCATCTTCCTCCTGGTGACGGCCGTGTCCGCCATGCCGCCCGGCGACACGCCCCGCCTGCCGGACCGCGATCCCGGCGCCGACAGCCCCAGCCTCTGGCTCGATGTATCCATGTCCCCCCAGATCGAGGAGTTGGGCCTCAAGGCCACCGGCAACGAGGAGGTTTTTCTCTCCTTCGCCGTGTACGTTCAGGGGCTTCTCCTGGAGGGGTGCGCACCGGACCACCCGGCGGCGGAGCTCGACGCGGTGCGCCTGACCCTCTGGTTTCTGACCGGCGGCGCCGACTCCGAGTCGGTGTTTCACCTCCCGCCCCTCCCCGAGCTCGTCGGGGAAACCGCCGACCGGGTCGGGAAACTGGAGCTCTCCGGTTTCGGGGGATTCGTCAGCCCGGTGGAGGCCCAGGATGTTCTCGACGCGCTCGGCGGGCTCGCCGCGACCTCCGACGACGACGCCCTGAACCGGTACGTCCGCGACCTGCGCCGGCGTGTCGGTGGGCTGGCCGAATCGGCGACCCTGATCCAGCTCTTTTGGCTCGCCCCGATCTCGGCCCACGACTACGTCTGGTTCAATCTGGAGGGCGGGGCCGACTCCGCGCTCCTGGGCGCCTCCCGGTCCTCCCTCGAGGCGGCCGTTTCGTCGGGGGACGTGGAGCTCGAGCGGGCGGTGGACACGGCCCAGGCAAACCTGGACGATAAGGCCGCCCTCTACGGTCTGGCGCGTGAGCTCGGCGCAACGGCGCGGACCGGGGATCCGGGGCTCACCCGTAAAGCCCTGGACGCTTTCACGGCCAGGCTGGAGCAGGCCAACGCCTGGCGCGGCGGTTACCCCGACAAGGATTACCGCGCAATCTACGCCACTTTCCACCGGCTGCCGCTCTACGACTGGGCGCACTACGCCTACGCCTTCGCCGCCCTGTTGTTCGTCCTGGCCCTCGCTTTCAAGCGGCCGCGCATCGCCTGGCTGGGGATCGGCGCGGCGGGCCTCGGGTTCGTGGCGCACACCGCATATCTGGTCCTGCGTTGGTTCATCGCCGGGCACTCCCCCACCTCGGGCATGTTCGAGTTCATGGCCCTTCTGTCCTGGTGTCTGGTCGGGGCGTTCTTGATCTACGCTCTCCGGCGCGACGCCCACTACACCGGCCTGGGGGTCATGGCCCTGGTCTTCGGCATGCTTGCGCTCACCTCCATCGCCGACCAACGGGTTGTCCAGCAGCTCATGCCGGCGCTGAAGTCCGTCTGGATGACCATCCACGTCGGGCTGGTGGCCGTGGGCGAGGGGTTCCTGGGGATGGGTTTCCTATTCGCCATCCTGTACCTGGTCAAGTCGTACACCGCCAATCCCGAGCTGCCGGGGCGCCTGCCCTCCCTCGGCATCCTCGAGGAGCGGACGTACCGGAGCCTCCTGGCCGCCTTCCCCTTCTACACCGCCGGCGGGCTGGTGGCGGGGATGATCTGGGCCGAGGAGGCCTGGGGCGCCTGGTGGAGCTGGGACCCCAAGGAAACGCTGGCCCTTTTCGTCTGGCTCGTCCTGATCCTCTTCCTCCACGGGCGGCTGGTGAAGGGCTGGAAGGGAAGGCCCATGGTGTGGCTGGCGCTGGCCCCCTTCCTGGCGGCGGTGTTCAACCTCTTGAGCAACCTCTTCATCGCCGGTCTGCACTCCTACGCCTGAGCGCTGCCGGTGGAAGCTCATCTTTGGTACAATAACCGGACACGGGTTGACGGTCCTTTTTTAACTCGGGGATCGGGCATGGCCTTTCGATTTTCGACGATCGCCGTTCTGCTGCTTCTGTCGGTTGTCCCGGTGGTTCGGGGGGCGACCCCCCTGGGCGTGGGCGAGGCGGTGGAGCTGGCGTTGGCCTCCGACCGGCGGGTCTTTGAGGCCGAATCCTCCTACGAGGCGGCCCAGGCCGCGACCCTCGCCGCCTGGGGGTCTTACATGCCGCTCCTCGGCTTCACCGGCGGCTACTTGCGGAATTGGACCGGGCCCAGCACCATGTCCTTCTCCGATGAGAACTTGGGGCTGGACTACGAGCTCCAGGTTCCGGAGTCGGTGGACAACCGCCTCAGTTTGGGCGCCAACGCCACCCTCTACCTCTTCCGGGGGGGCGAGGATTACGGGGGCATAACCGCCGCCAACCACGCCCAGGCCGCGGCCGACGCCAACGTGGACGCCGTCAAGGCTCGGGTGGCCTACGACGCCCGCAGCGCCTACGTTAATCTCTACCGGGCCAACGCGCTGTTGGCCTCCGCCGAGCGCTCGCTGGATACGGCCGAGGAGCAGCTCCGCTTCTCTCGGGCCCTGGCCGAGGTCGGCTCCATCTCCGACGCCGACGCGCTGAAGGCCCAGGCCGCCGACGACGCCGCCGCCCTGCGGGTCATCGAGGCCCGCAACTCTGCCCGGGTGGCCGCCGCCAACCTGGCCTTCATCTGCGGCCTGGAGGTTTTCGAGGAGATAGATATAACCGAGACCCTGGAGGTTTCGCCCCGCGTGGGGAGCCTCGATGAGGCGCTGGAACTGCTTCGGAGCGGCTCCCCCGAGATGCGCCTGGCCGAGGAAGGCGCGGCCGAAGCCGCCGCCCGCGCCGGGGCCGCGTCGTCCAACTACTGGCCCCAGCTCGCCCTTCGGGGCGCGTACTCCTGGTCCGAGGACACGCCTCTGCTCCAAGACCCCCTCGCCGAGAACTACAACTTCACCCTCGGGGCGTACCTGACCTGGACGCCCTTCGACAACTTCGCCACCGAGGCCCGGCGGGCCGCGGCGAGGCTGGACGACCTCCGGGCCCGCCTGGCGCGGCGCGACACGACACGACAACTGGAGCTGCAGCTCCGGCTGGCCCTCTCGGAGATTGACGCCGGCCGGGAGAGCGTCGGGGTGGCCAAAACGAGCTACGAGCGGGCGAAGGGCGACCTGGAGCTGGCCCAGCGCAAGCTCGAGCTGGGCTCCGGGACGGTGTTGGCCGCCCTCGAGGCCGAGGCCAACCTCTCATCCGCCGAGACCGCCCTGGCCGACGCCCGAGCGGGCTACGCCCTGGCCTGTTACAATCTGGACCGCCTCCTGGGCGTGGTCCCCTGAACGCCGGGGCCGGTCGGTCAATCGTTTCGAGGATTCTCACCGGAACGGTTTAAAAACCCGTCCAAGTAAAACCGCCATCCCCTCGCTGGGCGTCACGGAAAAACATGACCGCCACTTACCGCGATAGACTGCTGCAGGCCGTCGGGGAGAAGGGGAGCCGCGTCTGCGTGGGTCTCGACCCCCGCTACGACCGTCTCCCCGAGGAGCTCCGCCGATCGGTGGAGGACCGGGCCGGGGGCGCCTCCACCATAGCCCGGGCCGAGGCCTACCGCCTCTTCTGCCGCGGGATAATCGAGGCGGTCGCGCCCCACGCCGCGGCGGTCAAGCCGCAGCTCGCCTTCTTCGAGGAGGCCGGTCCCGCCGCCCTGGCCGCCCTGGTGGACGTCGTCCACCACGCCCGCAGGCTGGGGCTCCTGGTCATCGGCGACGCCAAGCGGGGCGACATCGGCTCCACCGCCCGGGCCTACGCCGGCGCCTTCCTCGGCCCCGAGGCCCCCTGGCCCGTGGACGCCCTGACCGTCAACCCCTACCTGGGCTCCGACGCCGTGGAGCCGTTCCTCGTGGAGGCGGCCGCCGGCGGGAGGGGGGTCTACCTCCTCGCGCGCACCAGCAACCCTGGAGCGCGTGATTTGCAGGACCTGGAGCTGAAAAACGGCGAGCCTCTCTGGCGCGGCGTCGCCGGGCTGATTGCCCGCTGGAGCACGGCCTACCCAGGGACGGTGGGCGCGGTTTTCGGCGCCACCTACCCCGACGAGCTGCGGGCGGGGGCGGAACTCCTCCCTGACACGCCGCTCCTCCTGCCGGGGTATGGAGCCCAGGGGGCGGGCGCCGCGGACGTCGCCTTCGCCCTTACCGGGGCGAACCTCGTCAACTCCAGCCGGGGCATCATCTTCGCCTTCGAGAAAACCGGGGGCGACTGGCGCGAGGCCGCCGCCGAGGCGGCCCGGACGATGAGAGACGAACTGAACTCCGCCTCGGGTTCCTTTTAAAAAAAACCCCCAAGCCTTTCCGGCGGACGGAGGATTAATGCGAGCGACAATTTTCCTGACCCTTCTATGCGTTTCCCTCGCCCCGGCGGGGGGCCCCGACCTCTCGGCGGACCTCTACGCCATTTTCGGCTCGGACTTCACCCGGGGCCAACTGGATTACGCCGACTACGCGGGCGACGGCGACGGCCTCTATTTCGGCGCCCTTCACCTCCGGCCCTCCCTCTCGTGGGAGGACCTGGGCGACCTGCGGGCGGTCCTCACCGTGGACCTGGACGACGTCGTAGACCCCACAGTGGACCTTGGGCTCTACGATGTGACCGCCGGGGTGGAGCTGCCGCCGGTCGGTGAACTGCGGGCCGGGGCCCATTACGTCGCCCTAGGCGACGGCGGCCGGTACAACGCCGAGCTCGGCGGGCTCTATCCCGAGCCGCGCATTTACGGCGCCCGGCCGCTGGGGTTGAGCCTGGATCGCGACTTCGGCGGTCTCTACTACCGCTTCACCGCCGGGGTGGGGAGGACGGACGAGCCTTCCGACAACTCCCTCTTCGCCCTGACGCTGGGCTACGCCGACGAGACGGTGAGCGTGGCGCTTCACGCGGCGGCCGATTCCAAGCCTTACAACGTGCGCAACCTCTTCTTCGCCCAGTACGCCTCCCGGGCTCCCGGCGTGCGCGCGAACTACATGCCCGGCACCTGGAGCTACCGCGAGCTGCAGCTGGACAAAGAGCCGGTGACCCGTTACGACCTCCTCCAGACCCTGGCGCTGGGGATGACCCTGGACGGGGGGGCCGGAGAGCAGCTCGGGTACCACCTCACCCTGGCCTACACCTCTTACGCCGATGTGGACCCGTCGGTCACCGCGTTCAACCTGACCGGGGGGAGCCACCTCTTCCTCTACCCGGAGCTCGTGTTCCGCCTCGGATGGTTCGAGGCCTACGTGGCCGGTCTGGTGGATTACTGGAAGTCCAACGACCCCGACGGCATAGACGTCATTGACGCCTACGGCATCGGAGAGCTCGTCTCCTCGACCCTGGCCTACGAGGTTTACGCCGAGGCCGATTTCCAGGTCACCGACAACCTGCGGCTCGCGCTGGGTGGCGGATATACCGAACCCTCCATCTCGGGACAGGACATCTCCGAAACCCCGGGCGACGACACCCTCGACATCTCCATCTTCGCCACCCCCCGGGTCGTATGGTCGGTGGAAACGGAGTCGGTCGAGCTCGAGTTCACCCTGGGCGGGCTGTACCGGCAGTGGGCGGTGGCGCTCTACGACGTCACCGGCGGCGATCCGGACGAGAGCCGGGAGATATCCGGCTGGTTCCGGGTCACGGCGGGCTTCTGAACCGGCGGGAACCGACCCGCAAACAAAGTTGTACCCCTTCGATCCATTTGGTACAACCGGTCGCTAGTTAAGGAACCACACATATGCAGACATACTCAAAACAACAAGCTTTCGACAAAATAAAGAAATTAGTCGATACCTTTGCCGATAATGAGACCTTGCTACAAGATACAGCTGAGGCTCAAATTGAGGAGAACTACATCCGTCCGCTATTCAGTGCTCTAAATTGGAATACGGAGAATGAAGGTTTATCACCTGCAAATTGGGAGTTCGTACTCCAAGACACGGACAAGAAGGGCAAGAGGCCGGACTATCGTTTGCAGCTAAATGGGCAACATCTGTGTTTAATGGATGCAAAGATGGTCAAGTACAGCATGCATGACCCCAGGTGGCAGTGGCAAGTTTACAAGTACGCCTACGCTACACAAAATAACCCCACGCAACATAAAGTGGACTTCGGAGTCTTGACGGATTTTCAGGAATTTATTCTTCTCGACTGCACTTTCGAGGCAAAGGAACAAGAAGCAGTCAACAACTTCCGTGTACTGGATTGGCGCTATAATGACTATGTGAACCAGTTTGACCAGCTTTGGAAATTGTTTGAACGAAACAACATGCTTGAGGCTAGCCGTGACCGAAAGACTGGATTGTGGTCATGTTACTTATCTCCAGAACAAGCAAAGGCTAACCGCGTTGCCCCTGACAAGGGATTTCTCGACAAGCTCGACCACGAAAAGACCGGCTGGAGAATACGGTTAGCCAAAGATATGAAGAAGTGCTGCCCTAGCCTTACCGGGGAGGTCATTACCGGGGCTGTCCAACTTATCATTGACAGAATTATGTTCATCAAAGCAATATCTGATAGGGATATTGACGATGACTATCTTGCAAAACTAGGTGAGTGCGTAGAAAAGAATGGATTGGATGAAAACGACCGCGACTGGTTTATCGCGGCAAAACCGCTATTCGACCGGCTGGATCGCTTCTATAATGGTAGTGTGTTCGCACCCCGACCGGAACTGGAAGCAGTAGTCACATCCAATCGTGTTGTTCGAGACATCATTCGTGAACTCGATCCCAATCATTCGCCCTATGACCTCAGTTATCTTCCAGTCGAAATCCTTGGAACGATCTACGAACGTTTTCTTGGCAATGTTGTCCGCACGACAGACCATCAGGTAAAGATTGAAGAAAAGCCAGAGGTTAAAAAAGCCAAGGGCGTCTACTACACGCCCTCATACATCGTGGATTACATTGTCGAACATACTGTGGGCAGGTTGCTTGCCGATTGTAAGACTCCCGAAGATGTAGAGAAGTTGAAGATTCTCGACCCCGCCTGTGGCTCCGGTAGTTTCCTTCTCGGTGCATACAACGCTTTAATAGATTGGCATAAAGCCTTCTATGCAACAAAAACCAAACCGGCCCGCGAAGCAGCCTATCGGGATGCCAATGGGACTATTCGACTTACAGCAAAACTCAAAAGAAAAATTCTTAGCAACAACATTTTTGGTGTTGACATAGACCAGCAAGCGGTAGAGGTTACTCGATTTTCTCTTTCACTTAAGGCTTTGGAGGACACCCGTAAGGATGAACTCGATGAGGAGCGGAATCTGTTCAAGGAAACCATGTTGCCTGACCTCAAGAGTAACATCGTCTGTGGTAACTCGCTCATTGGCACAGATATATTGGAGGGCCGTCTTTTTACCCCCAAAGAGGAGTGCAAGCTCAACCCCATGAACTATAAAGATAAATTCCCAAATATTATGGCGCAGGGAGGCTTTGATTTAGTGATTGGTAATCCACCTTGGGGGGCAGAATTTTCCGAACCAGAACTAGAGTATCTCAGACAAAAAAACAAGGATATAATCGTTAGGATGATTGATTCATTTATGTATTTTGTCCATCAGGGTTGCCTTAAACTAACTTCGCGGGGGTACTTTGGCATGATTTTACCTGATGTGGTATTGTACCAAATCGATAATATGAATTTAAGAAAATTTATGCTTGCTGGTTTCAATATCAAATCATTGTTCAATATGGGGGATGTGTTCGTGAAAGTGACAAGGCCAGCATCAATTATTATTCTAGCTAAGCCGAAAATACTCAAGAATGTTGTTGAAATTGGAAATTTTTCACATCTTCCCAAAAGTGAGAAAGCTTCATCTCTCTTGGATGTTTCTATAAAAGAAAAAGTGCAACAGGAAGTGTTAGAGAAAATCCCGTGGTATTTATTTATTACAGAGAATCCATCTTACTATAACATTTGGACTAAAGTAAAAGATAGCCCGCATTTATTACTTCAGGATTATGTCGATGAGGATGGAATCCAACGGGGTGTGAGTCCAGACTTAAAAGAGGCCTTTATTGTTGACAGTACCAATATGCAAAAATATAAGCTAGAAGTAAAGAAATTGAAGAAAACAATGACGGGGGGGCAACACGTTAAGCGTTACTATATAGATTACCCCGATCTCTGGGTGATATATACTGACCGCAACGAAGATTTTAATAAGTTACCACATATTTGCCATTACATTGACCAATTTAAGAATCAAGTGACCTGTGTCGAGGTTCAGCAAAAAAAACACCCCTTATATTCACTGCATAGGCCAAGGAAAAAACGAATTTTTTTAAAGGAAGAAAAATTCGTTGGTGTAATAACTGAGGATGAGATTATCGTTGCACTGGATTCTAAACAAACCTTTGTTACAGATGGGCTATATATTTTTGGTGTTAGGAAATGTATCAATTCAAAATATCTGATGGCTATCCTAAACTCAAAATTATTCGTTTTCATATACCGTCTATTAGCTTTAGAGTCAGGTCGTGTTTTAGCACAAGTAAAACCAAGTATTATAAAACAACTTCCCATCCGAACTATAGACTTCGACAACAAAGATGACAAGGTAATGCACGACCGTTTAGTTGTGCTTGTTGAGCGGATGCTGATAGCAAAGAAAGAATGGTCAACTGCGCAAACAGAGAAAGATAAAACATACTACAAAGACAAATGCGACGCTATCGACAAGCAGATCAATGAGCTAGTTTACGATCTCTATGGGTTAACCCCAGAAGAGATTGAAATAGTGAAAGCGGTTCAAGCTCCACGGTGAACTTTAGTAGGGATGGGTCATGATCGAGACCGGTCGCGTTTTACGGCGTCTCGACGGGGGCCGGGTCGAGGTGGAGGTCACCCCCGGAGAGGACTGCGGCGAGTGCAAAATCTGCGCGAGCCTCGCCGGTGACGGAAAGAACATCCTCGTCGCCGACAACGCCGCGGGCGCGGACGAGGGGGAGTGCGTCCGGATAGAGATAGAGCCGAAGAGGATGGTCGGCCTCTCCGCCCTGGTGTTCCTCCTGCCCGTAGTCGCCTTCGTCGCCGGTTACGCCCTGACGGCGGTCTTCGTCGGTCAGGGAACCGCCGGGCAGACCGCCCTCGGCGTCGCGGGCGGGGCCGTACTCCTGGTTCTCTCCTTCTTTCCGGCCATTCGCATTGCCCGGAACTCCAAGACCCCCCTCGTGCGGGTCGTGGAGCGCGTGGAGCCACCCGCCTGACGGGTCCCATCCGGTCCGCGCCGGACGCCGGGTCCACGGAGGTGCGGCCGTCCGCTTATTCCCGCAAAGAATTTCCTCCCCCCGCGCCGTTTTGGCCCCTGCAGGACGGCGTCTTTTCCTCATCTTCCTCTTTTTCATCGTTCACCCCGCGGGAGCGTCGGAGCTGGCCGAGAGCTACGAGGCCCTTCCCCGGGTGGAGGTGCAGCTCACCGCCGATGGGATGACCGCCCAGTTCCGGCTCCCCCACCGGCTGATTCTGGCCGGCAGCGAGAGTGTGCTGCGCGACGGCGCGCCGCTCGAGCCCCTCGCCGACTACCGGATGGACTACACCGCGGGGGTCCTCGTAATTCTCGCCGGCCCACCCCGGGCCGGGACCGTCCTCACCGTCGCCTACCGCTACCTGCCCCTGGGCGAGGCCCCGACGTCCACCGAGCCGCGGAACCTCTTCGAGCGCCCGTCCGACTACGTGGGTGCCGGCGACCGCGTGAAAATCTCCGGTTCCAAGGGGGTCGGTCTCCGGCTCACGAGCGGCCAGGGGCTGGGCGTCGTTCAGTCTCTCGACGTGGCCCTCTCCGGGGAGCTCGCCTCCGGGCTCTACCTCGAAGGTGTCCTCTCCGACTCCGACCTCCCGGTGAGCGTGGAGGGGACGAGCGCCGAGCTGGAGGAGTTGGACGAGGTGCGGCTCTCGGCCTGGACCGATCACATGCGCTTGGACCTGGGCGACTACTACACGCGCGGCGAGGGCGAACCGGGGACGGACCGGTACGGACCGGGCGAGCGTCGGTTCGAGGGTGTGCAGCTCAACCTCGACTACACGGGGTGGGGTCTCTGGGGGGCGGTGAGCCGGGCGAAGGGCCAGGCCGCCGCCAACCGCTTCAACCCCACCCCCGGCGTGTGCGGTCCATACCAGCTCCTGGGCGACTCGGGCGAGACGAACCTGGTACTGGTCGCCGGGAGTGAGGAGGTGTACCTCAACGGGGTGCGCCTTTCCCGCGGGCTGGGCGCGGACTACACCGTGGACTACTCCCTGGGCACGGTGACCTTCAACCCCGCCCTGGCCCTCCACGCCTCGGACGAGGTTCTGGTCCGCTTCAGCTACTCCTCCCTCGGCTACCGCCGCGACTTCTACGGCGGGCGATTCCGCCTGGGCATCGGCCCCGGCGACCTCTTCCTGGCCTATTATCACGAGGGCGACGACCCCGCGTCCGACCTGTGGGGCCTGACCGACGCCGACCGCGACATGCTCTCCCGGGCGGGGGACCGGCCGGTGAGCCGCCCCCTCTCCGGCCCCGACGCCTTCGAGTATGTGGGCGACGGAGAGGGCGACTACGACCTGGTTTACGACCCCCGGACCGGCCAGTACTCCTTCCAGCCCTCGCCGGGCGGGGCGTACCGGCGTCGGATCTGGACCATCCCCGCCCCGAGCCGTCACCGGCTGGCGGTTTTCGGCGGGGACCTCCTGCGGTGGGAGGACTTCCGCCTGACCGGGGAGCTGGCCCTCTCGGACTACGACCAGAACCTCTTCTCCGAATTGGACGACGATGACAACGCGGCCCTGGCCGGTCACGGGGAGTTAGAGTGGCGGCTGCCCCTGGACACCGACGCCTTGACGCTGAGCCTGGGCGGGGAGCGCCACGAGCCGGGCTTCCGGGCTCTCACCGCGGCCGAGGACGACCCCGAGCTGCACCGGCGCTGGGGCTACGACCCCGAGGGGAGATACCTGCGGGAGGGGGTGTCGGGGGAGGTCGCCTACGGCTTCGGTCGGGGGCCGGAGCTCTCCCTGACCGGGTCGTGGTTGTGGCTGACCGGCGAGCCCGAGCGGCGCGACACGGCCAAGCCCGGCCTGGCCGCGCCGCGGGGGTGGTGGCGACGGCTGTGGGAGCTGGGGACCGGCGTGAGCTGGCCCGACCCCGTGGGGCTCGCCTACACCTACCGCCACCAGGAGGGGCGGGCGTCGGTGGAGCCGCCGAACGCCTTCGAGCCGGGCGACCCGGCCTCCACCGAGGTGATGGTGGGCGCCCAAGTCCACGACGGGCTGCTGTCA